>JAYSRF010000020.1:0-5405 GCA_043721195.1 Fluviicola sp.
ACCAAATAATCTTTTTGGTGGATCAAGAACTGTAAAAAGCGATAGATTAAAAACCATCAAACAAATAGAAGAAGTAGAATCTGATCCTCTGGAAAGTGATTTTCTCGAGCATGTTTATTTGAAATCTGATTTAGGAAAATACAAGGGAAAATGGGGCATTGTTGATGCTTCATTCAACTTGATCATTCCCAACAACTATGATTATATCGATTTTTTCGAAAACTCAACTCTTTTTAAAGTTGCAATGGGTGATTGTAGGTTCGATAATTCGGGTGAGTACTTTGTTGTCCAGAATTTCAAATGGGGCGTTATTGACGCCAACAATAAGATCATTCTTCCTATAGAATTTGATTGGGTTGAAGAGATTGACAAAAAAATATTTTTAGTTAGTAATGGTTGTGAGCTTTTTTTTAATGATGATTTTCAAGTAAATGAATGGCAAGTTAAAGGTGGTAAATGGGGTGTTTATAATGAAGACGGCGTTTGTCTTATTCCAATAGAATTTGATAGAAATAAACTTAATTATCGAGAAGTTATTAATTCTCATAAAACGATTAGTAAAATCTGGTCTTAAAGTAATTTTACTCGTACAACAGTGATTGAAATTAGTGCTATTAATTTGAGTGACTTTCCCAAAAACTTCTATATTTAACTCACTCATTTCAAACTATTCACTATGCAACAGAATTCTTCAAACGGTTATACAAAATACCCTATTTCGGGTACGGACCCGCGATTCCCAAGTTTTTTACAAGGTTTTAATCAGCGGTGGTTGGCTGGTACATGCGAAGTTGTTTATGTCTGTCAAACGGCGAATGGAGCTGCATTGGCATTGGATGAAGCCATTCGATTGTATGGTAAAAACGTAAAAATCAAAAGTGGTGGACATTGCTACGAAAATTTTGTGTTCAATGAACGAACAAAAGCCATTATCGATGTTTCGGCAATGAATAGTTGTGGCCTCGATGCGCAAAAAGGATATTTCTTGGAAGCTGGTGGAACCAATTGGAGTGCGTTTAACAGCCTTTTCAGAGATTATGGAAAAGTACTGCCTGCTGGTTCTTGTTATTCCGTTGGTTTAGGTGGACATATCTGCGGTGGCGGTTATGGATTGTTATCCCGACTCAATGGATTAACAGTTGACTGGCTCACAGGTGTTGAAGTCGTTGTGAAAGATAATCCTGACAGACCTTCGAGAGTGGTGTATGTTTCAAAGGATTCGACCAACAGGGATGAATTGGATCTTTTTTGGGGACATCTTGGTGGCGGAGGCGGCAATTTTGGTGTGATTACGCGCTATTATTTCAAGGAACTCCCAGATAGTCCAAAAGAAGCGTTGATCACTCAGTTGAGTATCAATTGGACGGAATTGACTCCCGCAGTCTTGAAAAATTTACTCGATTTCTTCACTCAATTTTCCAAGGATGCAAGTAATTGGCGACAGTTTGGACTTTTTGCCTTGCACCATCAAGCGCACGGTTCCATTGTAATGACGATTCAAACAGCCATTTTAGCAAACGAAGATGAATTAAAAATCAAGTCAACTTACATTGATCCACTGCTGAAAAAGTTGGGTGGTTTGGTGAAGTATCAATTAACCAAGAAGCCTTCAATTGCACATCTTGGCGGGTTTATTCAATCAACTTCACATACCTTGAAGTATACTTTTTACGAAGCGGTACAAACATTGAATGGTTCTGGTCCAAACCAACGAGGGAAATACAAATCGGCCTACATGCGCAAAGGATTCCCGATGGATCAAGTGCAAACGATCTTCAACTACTTGACGCTTACTCCAGCTTCACTCGACATGACACAATGTTTGTTGCAAGTTGATTCTTATGGTGGGAAAATAAACACGATCGCACCGAATGCAACAGCGATTCCGCAACGGACTTCCGTTTTAAAATTGCAATACCAAACTTATTGGACAGAAGCGAAAAACGATGCCGCTTACCTGAAATGGATGAGCGATTTTTATTCCGCTGTATATGTTACAACGGGAGGAACACCCAATCCACAACTCGATCCTACACAAAATGTAGATGGTTGTTATTACAACTATCCTGATTCCGATTTGAATAAGTATGGCGGTCTTAACGGAGCGCTTCAATTGTACTTTGGCGGGAATTTGAATCGACTCAAACAGGTGAAAAGGCGATGGGATCCAACGAATTATTTTAATAGTTTTCAATCCATTCCGGTTGAATAAGATGCGGTACAAACAAAAAGAAGGTGTTTAAAAATTAATAAACTGCTGCGTTATTTTCGGAAATCGACGTTGGTCATTTACTTGAGTAAACTCCCAACGCCTCCTCCTTAATGCCTTGTATTTTATCAGTTTTTAATCCACCTCAAAGATTGACTCAATGATGATACTTTTTAGACACCTTCTATTTGTTTGAACCAATGAATCTAAGACTGTTGCAAAATTCATTAATCGAGGCGCGATTAAAATTTAACACCGCAGTTTACGCTCGTAAATGAGGATGTTGAATTTTTGAAGGGGTTTTGCAATGGTCTTAATCTTTTATTCTTTTACAAAACGCATTGTTTGAAAACCATTTTCTGTAACAAGATTTAGAATATAAATTCCAACTGGAAGTGCTTCAACTGAAAACGAATGTGTTGTTTCTTGTTGAACCAACGAACCTCTCGTGTTGAAAATAGAAACCGTTTCGATGATTTCGTCCGTATCAATTGTAAGATTTGAAGTAGTTGGATTTGGGTAAAGCATACTGTTCGCTGAATGGGTTTCTGTAATCTCTAAGTTTCCTGATGCACAATCAAACGCACCGTTGTCGTATGGGTAAATGTTAGAAACGATCGTACCATGATTGTTGTTCGCAGTTCTATCGGTTACAGTACCACTAACGGTTTCGTTTTCAAAATCATAATATAAAACCAATCCAACTTCATCACCAACTAAACAACTATTCATATCATTGGCAATTTCTGTTTCAGTTTTTGCGATATTCCACATTCTAACCTCATCCATTAAAAGTTGATTATTTACATCGCTATCATCTCCTCTAGCTCCAATTTTCAATGTTGAGGCATTATTATAAATGGCAATATTGGGGGTTGACATTCCATCTTGAATGCCATTTAAAAACACTTTTAATTCACCAGTAGTTGAATTGTACGTTGTTGCAACATGATTCCACGTATTGAGTGAAACCGCAGTTGAACCTAAAATGCTTGGTTGAGACGCTCCCATTGCATAACCTTTTATAGTATTGGTTTGAGACAAACGTAAAACATATCCTCCCGCACTTCCAAAGTAGCTTTCGATCAAATGAATTTCTTGAGCGGAGCTAGTAGGAACAAAAATCCAGCATTCTAAAGTAAATTCATCTGTAAATTGAAGACTTGGAGTAATTGGAGCGGTAATGTATTGTGCCTGCTGCATTCCGGAGGATGGTGCTACAAAAAAGGCAGAACTATCTAATTGCGCCGTTAATGTTGAAGTAGTAGCTAAAAACAGCAAACTAAGTAATTGGTTTTTCATAAAAAGGGAGTTTAAAGTATGAACCAAACATAGTTCAGAATCAACTAAATTCATAAGTGAAATTCAGCAACAGCCAAAAACAGTTTATGAATGGACAAAAAAAGAACCCACCATTGCTGATGAGTTCTCCTTGAGTTGAATGATTTAAACCTTATTCTTTCACAAAACGTGTCGTAGCAACCCCGTTTGGTGTTTTAATTTCAACTAGATACATACCGCGAGATAGTTTTTCTACTGAAAATGCAGCACTGTTTTCTGTTTGAACCAATTCACCTGTCATGGCGTATATCCGAACAAGTTCAATAGAATGATTCAGTTCGATCGTTAAGTTTTTTGTTGTAGGATTTGGAAAGACATTAACAAAAAGATCTGATTTGATCTCATCGATTCCAATTGTCGATATTGCTGTGCAAACGGATGTATCAGAACAAGCTCCTTGCGTTATAATAACCGCATAGTTGCCATTCGCTGTTGGCGTGAATGACTGATTCGTTGCTCCTGCAATTGGTTGATTTGCATTTCCACAATCAATCCATTGGTAGTTGACACCCGCTTGATTGGCGGTAATCACATTGTCTAAAACGGAAACACCTAAATTCGGCATTAGATCTTCTGTTACCGTTGTTGTTAAACTTGATAAGGAAGAACAACCATCCGCATTGGTGATAACAACTGAGAAAGAACCATTCGCATCTACAAGTATGTCTTGCGTTGTTTCACCATTCGACCACAAGTAACTTGTTGCTGAAGGAGAAGAAAGTGTTACAAAACCACCATCACAGAAAGCTAAAGGTCCTGATGCAGCAATGGTTGGCGTGGCTGGAGTTGAAGGTGCAGCTAGAATGGCATTCAATGAAAGAGATACACAGCCTAATGCATTCGTAAACGTGAAATCATACGATCCAGCTCCTAAATTGGAAATGGTAGTTGGCAATGAAACATTTGTAAGTAAACCGCTAGCAGCTCCTGACCAAGAAAGATCACCTGTTTCACTACCGGAAATTTCAATCGATCCATCATTAACGGTACATGACAATGGATTGACCAACGTTCCCGTTGAAATAACTGGTAAAGCATTCACTGTTACATTCGTTGCAGTACTAGCAGGTGAAGAACATCCTGATGCATCAGTGATAGAAACTGTATAGTTGTCTGCTGTATTTACAACAATTGAAGCACTCGTTGCTCCGTTTGACCATAGATACGTTGATCCAGTTGAAGCTGTTAAGGTTACTGAACCACCTTCACAGAAAGTTGTTGATCCACCTGCACTAATGGTTGGCGCAGCAGGTGCTGATGGTGCAGACAATGAAACATTCTCCGTATTCGAAACACACGTAGATGCATTGGTAAAGCTAATGACATATGAACCATCACCTAAACTTGGAATTGTTGTTGGCAATGTAACACCATTCAATGATCCACTCGATGTTCCTGACCACGAAAGCGTTCCTGTACCAGATCCATTTATTTGAATCGAGCCATTATCAATTGTACATGAAGTTGGATTCGAAATGGTGCCTTGAGAAATCACAGGTAAAGCATTCACCGTAACTATCATTGGAGCAGAAGCAGGTGATTGACAACCAGCAGGGGAAGTAACTTGGACTGTAAACGTTCCTGAACTCGTAACATCGATAGCCGCTAAAGTTGAGCCATTCGACCAGAGGTAGGTTGTTCCAGCAGAAGATGCTAAATTAACCGTTCCACCTGCACAAAATGTAGTTGCAGCATTTGGAGAAATAATTGGCGCATTTGGAAGTGTATTTTCAGTCACAACAATTGAAGTAGAAGCTACTGACTGACAACCAGCCGCATTTGTAACTTGCACCGTGTATGTACTTGTTGAAGATACGTTAATGCTCGGACTCATTGAACCATCTGACCATAAATA
>JAYSRF010000021.1:0-5398 GCA_043721195.1 Fluviicola sp.
CAAAAGAAAAATAAGCAAAAGAAAACTCGACGCTGTTTGTCCGTCAATGCGCTCCAATTGTGGAATTGCGACCGTTTCGGCGATCCCGCCGAGCCGGGCTTCCTCACGGTTCCCGCATTACACTGCATTTCACTTTCTCAGTACAAAAGGCGTCATCCTTCTAAGTTAAATCTCGTGAATCAAAAACGGAAGCCCGTGACCTGTTACTAGCTACTATAAACCTAATCCTTTAAAGCATTTCAAGCTAATTACAAAGTAGTTTATCGGACACTTGAATTTTCTAATTGTGATTCTTCATTAATTGCGAATAGAAGTTATAAACATCCTATTTTTTCAACAATAGTTTGATTAATTTTGCACCATGTCTGAATTTGTTGTTTCTGCCAGAAAATACAGACCACAAACCTTTGATACGGTTGTGGGGCAGAAATCCATTACCACAACTTTAAAAAGTGCCATCAAAAATGCGCATTTAGCACAGGCTTTTTTGTTTTGTGGTTCACGTGGAGTAGGAAAAACAACAACTGCTCGAATTTTAGCGAAAACGATCAACTGTTTTAATCGCAGTGAACAAGTTGAAGCATGCGATCAATGTGACAGCTGTACTTCGTTTAATTCAGGTGCTTCTTTGAATGTGTATGAATTAGATGCTGCTTCCAATAACTCTGTTGATGATATTCGCGGATTAATTGATCAAGTGCGCATTGCACCACAATTGGGAACGCATAAAGTATACATCATTGATGAGGTGCACATGCTCTCAACCGCGGCTTTTAATGCGTTTTTAAAAACATTGGAAGAACCGCCTGCACATGCCATTTTTATTTTGGCGACAACAGAAAAACACAAAATCATTCCAACGATTCTTTCCCGCTGTCAAATTTTCGACTTTCAGCGCATAAAAGTGAAAGATATTGCGGATCATCTAGCAAATATCGCAACCAAAGAAGCAATTACTGCTGATCCAGACGCTTTACACCTCATCGCCCAAAAAGCAGACGGTGCGTTGCGTGATGCACTTTCAATTTTTGATCAAATCGTTAGTTTTGCTGGTTCCAATGTGACCCACAAAGCAGTAATAGATAACTTGAACATCTTAGACCACGATTATTATTTCAAAGTGGTTGAAAATGCGCTTAACGAAGATATTCCTGCAAATCTATTGCTCTTCAATGATGTGATGGAAAAAGGATTTGATGGTCACCATTTTATTGTTGGATTGGCTGATCATTTCCGAAATTTACTCGTTTGCAAGGATCCACGAACAGCTAACTTATTGGAAGTTGGTGAAATGACTGAAAAGAGTTTTGTGGAACAAGCCAAAAAAGTAGACGCAAACTTTGCTATTCGCGCCATGAGTGTGCTCAGTAAAAGTGATGTCGACTACAAATCGAGCAAAAATCAGCGACTGCTCGTTGAAATGGCCTTGATGCAAGTGTGTTCGATTAAAAGCGAGCTCGAAAAAAAAAATCCCTAATTGAACCCATACTGATTATTCCTTACGCCGGACAATCATTGCGTAATGAACCTAGTAAACCAGTAATCAAAGCATCTGTACCAACTGAACGTCCAGTCTTTTCACTAAAGAAAGAAGCAAAAACGCTCTCTGCTCCTACTGGTCAATTGCATACCACGCATTTATCAATCAATCATTTGATTGATCAACAAAAAGAGAATGCGCATATTGCAGCGAATGATTTACCCAAAAAACCATTCGACCACAACGATTTGATCCCATTGTGGAAAACCATTGCACATCAAGAAAAAATCAACGGGCAAGATCAAGTGCATCACATTATGATGAAACGCGATCCACAAGCGATTAATGCCGTTCAATATCAATTTGAGGTAGATAGTGCTATGCAAAAAACCCGAATGGATAATGCCATGGGTGAAATCATGGTGCGTTTGCGTCAGGAATTACAGAATTATGCCTTGGAAATTGCCATTGAAGTAACGAATGAAGAGTTAGAAGAAGTCAAATTTTTGACTGGTAATGACCGATTTGAAAAAATGGCAAAGAAAAATTCCAACCTTTTTGACTTCAAAACTCGTTTTAGTTTAGATATAGATTATTAATAATTATGAAATTTCCTTTTTCAAGTTGTATTCTCCTTTTTTTAACGCTGTTATTAGCTAATTGCTCTAATGAGAAAAAAACAACTGTTCCTGTTAAAGATCCGGCAAAAGCACTTCAAGATTTGCCTTTCGAAAAACGTTACAAACGTGAAATTGAAGAGAAACTGAACATTGGTCCTAAAGAAAAATATACACTTCAATTGTACAAAGCTTACATTAATAGTGATAGCATTGAAGATGTTATTATAACAGTGAATCGCATGCAATTTGCCGAAGGCGAAGCCATTAAATCAGGTAAAACGGCAAAGTCTGCGGAGTTGGGATACACAGGAAACTACAATTATTTCTTCTATTACGATGGCTCATTGGATAAAATTTCAGATCCAGTTCCTGTTCCATCTAGTCCGGGAAGACCGTTGGATGTTTCTTTTATTTCCATTTCTTCACCGACAAAAAAAGATATTGTCATCGATTACCGCATTCGCAATTCTGGCTGGAGAAGCTATTACACTTCTAGTGGGGATGGAACTTTAGCACTCATGTTTCAATGGAAATGGTTTGATCAAATTGGAACAGAAAATCCAGAAGCACTCAATCATGTTTTTGATCCAAGTCCAGAAGGAATTTCACAAGATATTTCTATATATGCGAGCAGTATTGATAATCATTCACTTGAAATCAAAGATGTTTATGCGTTTGTGCCAACAATAACCAAAAAAGGTGCACTTCAATTCCGCTTTTTCTTTGATCCTCGGATTAATAAATTCAGAATTTATAGCCCAGAAATGCTGAAACAAATGGGGCTTACTGCTGTTGGGAAGCGATAAGATTCATCCATTGTTTTGCCACTTTTTCTAACTGAAATGGTTGTGAAGATGCTTTTGCAGATTTACTGAATACGATTCGTTCTTCGGTAGATAGTGATCCGTAGTATGTTATTAATTCTGCTAATTGATCTGAATCATCGAATAAAAAACCATTCTCTTTATCTTGAATGAATACTTGATTTTCTCCAATCCTTGTTGAGACTGCAGGAATTCCTAAATTGAGGTATTGCTTGACTTTAAATGCCGATTTAGCGCGACAAACAACAGTATCATGGAGTGGAGCTAATCCCAATTGCCAATGACACATTGCTGTATTGATTTCCGATTCATCGAACCAATTCTGAATATGCTTAAACACCACAGTAACGTTGGTATTCTGAAAATAATCACGTGTCAATTGACGCTCTAATGGTTTTTCTGCACCAATGATTTCTAAGACAACTGGAAAATCAACTTTGCACAATGCAGGCATGACAAAATCTCGCATATTTTGATAATGTGTTCCCCAAAAACATCCGATAAAACCGATAGTAAATAGGCTATCAGACGAAATGGTTGTCATTCGTTTAGTTGGAACAACCGCAGTTGTAATGATATGTGAATTGGGATTAAATTTGAGCGCATATTGTCTCAATTCTTCACTTCCAACAACGACTTGATGCACCTGTTCCATAAACCAACGAATTTGACTATCATCAGCCATTTCTTCATAGATAGCATCATCTAGATCATAGAAAAAACAATGTTTATTTCGCGTTTTTTTTACTAATAATTTCAAGGTTCTAGAATACCATCCAAATGCACTCACACGTTGAATGACAACAATGTTTTGCTTCTTAGTGGTCAACAAACAAAGAATCAACCACAAAAAACGCAAAATAACACGTTTGTTTTTTGAAGGCGTTAAATGTTCGAAGGTAATTCCATGGAATTCTTTTAGATGATCGAGTAAATACGTTGCTCTGTAACGTATACTGGGTGCTTCTTTTGAATAAAAATTGAACCAAACCAACGAGTGATTTTGATTCAACTCATTGGCTTCTGGTTGAATGGCTTTATCTATTTACGAATACGTGACCAAAGTACTCAAATTTCCCGTCATCAATGATGCTTTTTGTACGAACTGTCCAAGTATATTCACCATTTGGCACTAGTTTACCATGATAACTTCCGTCCCATTCACCAGCTGGATCATGGCTTTCCCAAACAATTTCTCCCCAACGATTGAATACCAATAATTCAAAATCATAAATATCAATTCCTTCCATGAAAATTCGCCAAGATTGATTGAATTCATCACCATCTGGCGTGAAGGTATTGGGAGCATAAATAATTATTTCAGGAAGAACGGAAATAATTTTGGTAACAGTATCGGTACATCCTGCATCTGAGGTGACAATAAGCGTAACATCATAATTCGCCACTACTCCTTCTTGGAAAGTAGCCAACACATCTTCGGTTGTAGCTAAACCAGGTAAGCCACCAGCGATAATCCATTCGTAAGATGTTCCACCAGTAGATGTATTATTCAACAAGACTTCTGTATTGAACATCAGAACAGGTGACGGACTCCACGTAAAATTGGCAATGGGTTGCGCTTCAAAAGGGAACGCATCTATTAAAGATACAGAAGCCACACATCCTTGGGGAGAAGTTACAATTAATTGAACATCATAATCGCCCGCATTCATTGGAGCAGTAAGTACATTATTTGAATTAAAAAACTCTTGTCCATCACTGATCAACCAATGTGTTGAAGCTGTTTGAGCAGGGTCGGTTGTGTTCGTTAACGTAAATTGAATCGGTTCACATGCCAAAGGAGCACCAACAGTAAAAGAAGGTACTGGAGCTTGTCCAATAGTAACCGTGGTATCGATTGTAGTCGTGCAACCCAAATTAGAAGTTAACACCAATGTGACTGGATGTGTCCCAGAAGTTGAAAAAGTAGAAGAAGCATTTTGAGTTGCTGCTGTTGCAGGCAAACCAACTCCGAAATTCCATGTATAAGTCGAAATAACGGCTGTTGAAGATGAAGTAAATCCAAAATTCATAGCGATATCTTCACAAGCTGCAGCAAATGTGATAGTTCCAGCAGGTTGCGGATTGATCACAAAAGTGGTTGTTAAATTGTAAACCGTACCATCCGATTCAGTAACTGCACAGGTATAATTTCCTGCTCCTAATGCTGAAATTCCAGTGATTGTTGGATCTTCTAAAGTCGAAACAAAACCATTTGGTCCTACCCAACTAAACGTTGCGGCTGGATCACTACTTGTTGCAGTTAAATTAAGGTCTTGACCACTACATAAAGGTCCATTATTTGCAATGGTTGGAGGCGTAGTGACGACTGGATTTCCATCAAATAAAATCATTCCAACTGGATCACAATAGCCAGCATTATCTGTAGCTAGCGTAAATGTTGCACCAATAACCGTTACACCAGCAGGAATAGTATAGCTGGCAAAATCAACTTCTACTACCCTTCTATCATA
>JAYSRF010000022.1:0-47058 GCA_043721195.1 Fluviicola sp.
ATCCCGTAAGTTGAATTCAACGTTAAAACCCATTTCAATTTAGTCAGCCATGCATGTAAATTAGTTTTCATTACTCCAAAAAAACAGTTGTGTAAAAAAGCTATCCTGCGGTAAGATTCAAATCAACAGATGGCGATACATTTGTCTTAACGTTAGCATAGCATTATTCGCGATTATACTATTCTCTCGTCCTTTTTAGATGTAATCTTTTAAAAAATCAGAAAATGAAAACAATTAGCAAAATCACAGGTGCGATAGCAGTGAGCACACTTTTAGTTACAGGAATTACTTCATGTAAAAAAGAAAAATTTAACACAGAAACTGCAACAAATTCAGAAATCTCAGACAAAGAAGATGTGTCTAACGAAAAAATCCCCGTTTATTATGCAGGTATTCGTTCAAATGAGGGATACCCTACAATTGATCAAACAAACATAGGCGACTATAGACTACAAAGTAATGCTGGCCCTAGTCAACTTCCTGTTGTAACGCAATCATTTGGTGGCAACTATATTGTTGGTTCGGTTTATCCTTCAGTTATGGTTGGCTATGCTGCATCAGGATTCGATGATGTTGTTGCGTATAAAGTAGCAAGTAATATCATTTTGATAAACAGTACGAATAGCGCATTGAGTGGTTTGGTTTATACTTCAACTGGAGCATTTTTTAACGCAAACATTGAAGAAATTGAAATTGATCCTGCAACTGGTCTCTTGTATGCATTGTGCAAAGGAAGTGCTATAACAATATACAGATTCGACAATAATTTTGATGGAACCTATACGGCAGTGCAACTAACAAATTTTGTAGGTGGTTCCCCCAATTTTTTCAATAATGTTCTTGGAAACGGATATAAATCAGGGTCTATTTGTTTTGTTCCAAGTACTAATCCTCAAGCACCAGGTGATAACATGCTTGTTTTTACACATGAATCGAATGTGTACGCTTCATTTGGTTTAAGAATGTGGAAATATAACTTGAAGGTTGGAAATAAATTGGAAGCTTTAACAACATCTTCTTCAAACAACAGTACAGCAATCCCTGGAGCATTAACAGGTAAAATCAACACCGCTTATGGTGATGGAAAATTCTATTTTGCTAGAGATAATGCAAAATTGTTCACAATAGACATTGCTCCTCTTACTGGCGGTTTGGTTACCCAAATCACATCCACTCCAATTCAAAATAAAAATGATTTTGGGTACTACAAAAATTTCTAATTCAACAATCAGAATAAGAAACGTATATTAACCAATTCACTGATCATAAAATCCTTGGAAGAACCGCTTTCAAGGATTTTTTGTGTCTGATTTAATAGGTCTTGCCTTAATCAACCCTAGTATTAGCAAGAATTACAATCGATGAATTATGATTCCTTCTCCCAACCATTTTTCCAATTGATCATAAATGCGCACGCGATCATTTGCTGGAAAATCGTTGATCCGCGTAGCATGTGAACCTCCTGCCAACACCATTTTAAGTGTATCGACCAAGGAAGCTGGATTTGGGGAACAAGCACCCCACGTATCATTCCCTCCATAAATGTAAAGAATGCGATCTCCTTTTTGCTCGACAAATTCCCGTACTTTTTTGATGTAGTTCGGATTGTACGTAATCGCCACATTTTTGGGTGCAAAACGCAGATTTGTTGCGCTTTTGACAACCTGTAATAAATCGCTCACTGGACTCAAATCAAAACCATAATATCCTAATTCAGTGTGGTGTTGGTAATACGAAGGCAATAATTCTTCGTACTGTTGATCGTTGTAAAAATCAATTCCTACAATGGCATTCATGTATTCAAAAATGGCACTTGCAGAAGCATCATTTGGTGGAATTTCAGCACAACTCCCACCCCATTGCCAAAAAGAAAAGGAAAACTCCAAAGCGGCATATTCCAGCGCTTCTTCTGGTGGAACTTCATGAAAAGTAGCTCCAGTTCGTTGAATGTGACCGTCAATTTCGAGCAATAATTCTTGACGGCGTTCGAGCAACAAACGTTGAAAACGAATCACTTCTTTTCTGCACACTTCATCACCAACCTGCTGAATATGGGCTATTGTTCGCGGGTCTTGCGTTCCATTAATTAAAGGAGCAACATACGGAACGGCAACATCAACATCTGTAGGAAATTTGGATTTATAAATTAAAACGGTCTCTCCACCTTTGCTGATTCCAGTGGAAATCCATTTTCCCGTATAATAGGTTTTAAATGCTGAAACGATGGAATGATAATCACCAATGGCTTGATCATTCGTCAAGTATTCCCACGGAATGATTTTGGGACGCGATTTTCCATAAAAACGGTATTCCACAATGACTTGATTGCTTTCCATCATTGAACTCAATTCGTAGGTTGTTTGATACGCCGAATAGCCTTCAGTTACCAAAACGACGGGCTTGCTTGGATCAATATGACTGACATAGATGTATTGATCAAACGTTCCTTTTTTGGGATGTGCATGATCGAGGAATTGCTGCAGCACAACTTGATAACATTCCTTAAAATGATCACTTTCTGGAATGCTCGTAATGGTTGCAGTCGGAAATGTTTTTTTTAGCCAATCTTCTGTTGGAGTTGCAAAACTGAAGCACGTGCAGAAAAAGGTCAACATCAATAAACTGGCACGAAAAACGAATTGTTTCATAGATTCTATCGTTAATTGGTTCAAAAATAGTTGCATAAAGAAAGCGTGAATAAGTTACAATTAGCTGAGTTGAAATAAATCGGTTTTAACACTGGTTGAACGTTCACCAATGAATTCGGAAACAATTTTCCCCGTAGCAGGTGCTAAACTCAATCCCATCATCGCATGTCCAGTGGCAACAGTTAAATTAGACAATTTGGATGACTTCGAAATAATCGGTAAACCATTGGGTGTACACGGTCGAAAGCCAAACCAAATATCCTTTTTATCAGGCAAAGAAAGGGAATAATCTGGGTAAAACGATCGAATGGAATTAACAATTCCCTCCACCCGATTCATATTGATGTGCGTATCATTTGTATGGGTAATCTCCATGGTTCCGCCAAATCGAATCGCATTCCCCATTGGTGTTACAGCCACTTTTCCTTCGCACAAAATAGATGGAATTGTTGGTCGAATCTCGGGATTTTCGATGGTGAAACTATACCCTTTTCCTGGAAGAATGGAAATGTCAAGACCTAATTTCTTAGCAAGGATAGGACTCCAAGCCCCTGTACATAAAATGACTTCTTCGGTTGGAATGAGGATGTTATTTGCTTTGACAGATAGAATTTTACCCGCAACAATATCAAAATCTTGAATGACCGTATTCGATAGAAATGTGACGTGTAATTGATTCAATTCCTGTTTCAGAAATTCCATGAACTTGGAAGGATACAGATGTGCATCGCCTGTGTAATGAACACCTCCAATTACATCTGTTGTTAAACCAGTTTCCAAAGCAGTCACTTCTTCTTTGTTTAAAATGTCCACTGCTAATCCCATTTCACGAGCTAGTTCACCAACATGGATTTCTTCTTCCGCCATTTTAGGCGTTTTAAACAGCATGAGCAATCCTTTTTCTTCATACAAAAAGGAAGTACTTTCCTTAGAGAAATCTTGAAACAATTCTTTACTCAAAAGGGATAAATCACGCAATGCAGGCATCGATTGGGCAACGTGTTCCTTGTTCGCGTGTTTATAAAAGGAATACCCCCATTTTAATAAGTCTTTGTTTAAACGCGGTTTGACATAAAACGGACTCTTGCTGTCAAACATCCAACGCATTCCTTGAGCAATCATTCCGGGTTGGGCCAATGGAATCATGTGAGAAGGAACAATCATTCCCGCATTACCAAAAGAACAACCTTGATCAAAATTGTATTGATCGATAACTGTTACTTTATGTCCATCTTTTGCTAAGTAATAGGCAGTGCACAATCCGATGACACCACCTCCTATTATCACACAGTTTTTCATGAGAACGATTTTTGGGAATTAAATAACTTGAAATCCATGTTTATACGGGTCATTGTCGTCGAGGAAAATGGTATTGTATCCTGTAACGTTTGCCCAACCTTCTATACTTGGAATGATTGCTGGAAGGCCAGCCATTGTTGTTTCTTCTTCAATGCGACCAATAAATTGAGAACCAATAATGCTTTCATGAACAAATAAATCGCCTTTCTTCAACAATCCTTTTGCATACCATTGCGCCATTCTTGCCGATGTTCCCGTTCCACATGGTGAACGATCAATGGCTTTGTCTCCATAAAAAACGGCATTGCGCGCTGTTGCTTCTGGTGAAAGGGTTTTTCCTGTCCAAAGTAAATGACTCAATCCATTAATTGTTGGATTTTCTGGATGAACAAAACGGTGCGCTTCATTTAAGCGTTGTCGGATCACACGGCTCCAACTAATGAGTTGATCAGCAGTAAAATCTTCCAATCCTGCGAAATTTTCTTGCGGATCAACAATGGCGTAAAAATTTCCACCGTAAGCAACGTCCACCGTCAATAAACCCAAATCTGGACATTCAACTTGGATGTTTTCAGCTGCTAAATAAGAAGCAATATTGGTCAAACGAACCGAATCAACTTTATTGCCCGTTTGTTGGTAGCTCACATGCACCAAACCAGCTGGAGTTTCTAAGCGCAATTTTCCAGGTGTTTTAGGAATGACGAGCCCTTCTTCGATCAAAATAGTAACCGTTCCAATCGTTCCATGACCACACATCGGCAAACAACCACTTGTTTCAATGAACAAGATTCCTGCGTCGTTTTGCGGATCAGAAGGCGGATAAATAATACTTCCACTCATCATGTCATGACCACGTGGTTCAAACATCAAACCTCTACGAATCCAATCATATTCGGCTAAAAAATGCTGCCGTTTTTCGCTCATGGAATCGCCATTCAAAAACGGTCCGCCACCCGAAACCAAGCGCACTGGATTTCCACAGGTATGTGCATCTATACACGAAAAGGTTCTTCTAGCCATCTTTTAATCAATTGATTCGACAGTATATGCGTTATTTATTTTGCGGAGAATGCCCCGTTTGTTTTCATTTTTCAAGACTTCTGGCAATAATTCATCGGGCCAATTTTGATAGGAAAAAGGTCGTCCCCACCGTTTAATCGCATCTATTCCAACTCCTGTAAACCGCGCGTCACTGGATGCAGGATACGGTCCGCCATGTTGCATGGAAGCGCATACTTCAACGCCTGTTGGTAACCCATTAAAGATGATGCGACCAACCCGATTTTGTAAGGTTGAAATGATGGCAGAATTGGTTGTTAATTCCTGACTCGTTCCGATAATTGTACCCGTTAATTGACCTTCAAGTGATTGAATAACGTGGATTAATTCCGCGCGATCAGCACACGTTACAACCATTGAAAAAGGACCAAAAACCTCGTGTCTTAGTTGCGGATATTGCATAAAATCATGCGCCGAAACAGTACAAATGGTCTGATTTGCATAATTTTCTGTACGAGTTGAGGAATGCGTTTCGGTGATGGTTGCCACAGCTAATTCGTTCACTGTTTGGATTCCTTTTGTATAATTGGAATGAATGGTTGGATGTAGCATACACGTTGGATCGATTTTTTCCAATTCTTCCGAAAGTGTACTTAAAAAGGCATTTAAACCATCGCTTTCAATGGCGAGAATTAAACCGGGATTGGTGCAAAATTGTCCAGAACCCAATGAGATGGAACCAGCCAATTGCGTCGCCCAATTCAATCCATTGTTGGCTAATTCCTCTGGTAAAATAACAACAGGATTGATACTTCCCATTTCAGCAAAAACAGGAATCGGATTCAAGCGTTGAGCGGCAAGATCCATCAAGGCTCTCCCACCTTTCAAACTGCCTGTAAAACCGACAGCTTGGATGCGTGGGTGTTGAACCAATTGTGCGCCTACTTGATTTCCAGCACCATTTAAATTGGAAAAAATCCCATTCGGCAAACCACATTCTTTGATGGAATCCAGGATCAATTGAGTAACCAACTCCCCCGTTCCTGCATGCATGGGGTGCGACTTGACAATCACGGGACAACCTGCGGCCAAAGCACTTGCGGTATCACCACCAGCTGTTGAAAATGCAAAAGGAAAATTGCTTGAACCAAATACAACCACTGGACCAATGGGAATCATCATTTTCCGAAGATCCGGCTTGGCTGGTTGTCGATTTACATCTCCTGTATCAATCGTGGGTTCTGTCCATGCATCGTTTTCAACATGAGCAGCAAACGCCCTTAATTGAAATACAGCGCGTCCTTTTTCATTGATGGCACGTCCTTCTGGCAACCCCGATTCGTTGCAATAGCTTTCAATCAACTCCGCATCTGCTTGCTCTAATTTATCGGCAATTGTTCGCAGTAAGTGTGCTCGCTGTGCACCTGTTGTTTGCTGAAAAGAAGCAAACGCCTCTTGCGCCAAGTTGACCGCTTCGTTGATTTCATTCAAAGTTGCTTCAACAAAAACCGTAGGATTTGCCGTATTCAATCTTGGGTTGACTGTTTGAAAGGTCAATTCCCCTTGAGCTGATTGTTTCTGACCGATGTAGTTTTTTCCCGTAATCATATTTGAACAATTGATGGAGAAAGTGCTTTGTAATCGGGTAATTGCGGTCGTGTTCGTAAACCTTCTTCAATAATGGAAAGTACTCTTGATCGCTCCGTTCCTTCTAAAACCAATCGCGGAGCACGCACATATTCGGTTCCTAAACCCGTTGCTACTTCAGCTAATTTGATGTTTTGCACCAATTGCGCATTGATATCCAATTCAAGGATGGGCAGAAACCAACGGTAAATCGCAATTGCTTCTTGAATTCTTCCTGCCTTTGCCAATTCATAAATGGCCACCGTTTCACACGGAAATGCATCTACAAGTCCTGCAACCCAACCGTGCGCTCCCATGATGAGACTTTCCAACGCCAAGGTATCCACGCCAGAAAGAATTTTAAAACGATCCCCAAAACGATTGATCATGCGCGTCACATTCGAGATATCACGGGTCGATTCTTTAACCGCTTGAATGTTATCGTAAATCGACAATGCTTCAAACATATCCAGGGTTACTTCAATTTTATAATCGACGGGATTGTTGTAGATCATAATCGGTAAAGACGTGTTTTGGGCAACTTCACTGAAATACGCAATGGTTTCTTTCTCCGTAGCATTGTAACGCATGGGAGGAAGCATCATCAACCCTTTTGCACCGTCAGCTTCTGCTTGTTGCGCCACTTTAATGGCTCCAGCTGTTGTTTGTTCAGCAATATTCATCACAACCGGAACACGATTTTGAACCGTTGAAACCGTGTGTTTTAAAATGATTCTTTTTTCATCATCCGTTAAGGTGCTCGCCTCACCGAGGGTTCCACCTAGAATGATTCCATGCACACCAGCTGCTAACTGTGCTTCTATGTTTTTTTGAAAGTTGATCAGATCCAGTTGATCATCCTGCGTAAACTTTGTTGTTACTGCAGGCATTACGCCTATCCATTCCATGTTGTTTCTTTTTGGTCAAAAGTAAAGGGATAGCAGGACTGAATTCACGGACAAATTAACCACTTCTGATACTATATTAGCATCTAGATTGTGATTTATTGAGATTATGACTAATATTCGCAAATAATTCGATGTGAAATGAAAATACATCCGTTTAAAATTCCAAAAGTTGGCGAGCAATCATTGATTTTTCAAGTAGATGAAGAAGTTGTGTTTTACAACAAATTGCATCAGCATGAAGAATTGCAAATTACCTTTATTGAAAAGGGTGAAGGAAAAATCCTCGTAGGTGATTCGATTCATCCGTATTATTCAGGGAATGTTTTTTTATTG
Source organism: Fluviicola sp. (assembly GCA_043721195.1). Classification (GTDB taxonomy): domain Bacteria; phylum Bacteroidota; class Bacteroidia; order Flavobacteriales_D; family Crocinitomicaceae; genus Fluviicola. The sequence continues at coordinate 7,814 of JAYSRF010000022.1, forward strand.
GGGAGCAATCTGCCGCATGTCTTCATCAGCGATTCGGAAGAGGAAGAAAAGTCGGTTATGAAAACCATCTTCTTTAATAAGACACTCTTTAGTGTTGAATTGGCGCGATTTCCCGAATTAGCTGGTTTAATTCCCATGATTGAAGCTTCGAATGCAGGCATCCATTTCATCCAACACCAACACCAATTAGGTGCGTTGATCAATGAATTTGGAAAGGAAGATGCCATTAATCGCGTGATCCTCTTTTTACGGATCTTGAAATTGATGTCAACTACAGCAACCAAACGTTTGTCGACCTTTATATACAGCCGCAGCTATTCTGAATTAGAAGGAAAGCGCATGAGTTCCGTGATGAATTATACGGTAGAACATTTTGCTTCCACCATTTCATTAGAAGAAGTGGCTTCCATTGCGAATATGAATAAAAATGCCTTTTGCAGGTATTTCCGCCAGCGAACGAATAAAACCTATTTCCAGTTTTTGATTGAAATCCGCATTGAGAATGCTTGCAAAGAGCTCATTCGGAATAAAGAACGCTCCATTGTTGAAGTGGCCGAAAGTTGTGGTTTCCAAAACATCTCCAATTTTAATCGAAAGTTTCGGGAATTGAAGCATACATCGCCGTTCAACTATCGAAAACAACAATCCCTACAATTAGAACAACTTGCATAAAAGATTAATTGATTAAAAATCAGATCGTTGTTTCGGAATTCGAATGTGTCCAGAAACCAAATGAAGAATTGAGACGTTTGTTAGGAATAAAAGATTAACAGTAAATAAAACATTTTTTAACATACATCTTGCAGCGACATCAGAATAATTGCATTACATTTGTAGCACAAAACACAATTCATAGTTGTGATTTTGGGTTTTATAGTTTTAGCATGGTTTAGCAGAAAGAGGAGTGAGTTACACAGAATTCACTCCTCTTTTTATTTGGGGCATTTTTTTAGAACCCACGCCGAGATTGGATCAGGATCACGGAAACAGCTCAAAAACAACTCAAAAACGGAATTTTATACTTTTTAAAAAAACCGCTTTCGGATTTCATTTCAACTTTTATATGTATTATTGATGGTACAGATAAACTAAACAGAAATCACATTCACTAAAAAACGATTTGATTTTAAGGGAAGACAACCGATTGAATGGCTAGAAACTATTTGATATTGATCGGTTGTAAGCAATGGATTGTTTCGTCTGTTGATGATAAAAATAGTACGAAATACTTTTAGCGTTTAGCGATGTTAAAGTGGGGTGATAAGGGAATTGAAAAAGTGAATTGTATGGTATATATGAGTTAACGGAATCCCTATGACGAAAGCGCTAACATGAATTGAATGGGTAAAACAAACATTTAACAAGACATCTTTAAGTATGATAAACAAAGTTGAAAGACTTACTTCCATTGGCAAATTTCGCAACTACACTGCTGCTGGACAAGTTAATTTTTGTAAGCTGACATTAATATATGGTGACAATGGTGGTGGAAAAACAACACTGACTTCAGTGTTTCGTGCCTTAACAACCAACAATCCTGAAATTGTTAGAAGTAGAATTTCTACAAATCATATCGCGCCTCAAGCAGCACAAATAACGCAAACAGGTACGCCAAATATATTTCACACTTTTGGAGCAACGGGATGGACAACTCCGTTTGCTAATATTGAGATTTTTGACATTCATTTTGTTAACGACAATATTTATTCAGGTTTTGACTTTAACGAGGAGCATAAAAAACAACTCCATCAATTTGTAATCGGTGCACAAGGAATTGCAATTCAAAATCAAATTGAACAAAACAAAGCTGACAAAGCAACATCAAGGCAAAATCAAGCAGATATTGAACAACAGATAATTCAGCTAGTAAGTAACAATCTGACTTCTGATTTAATCATATCCTTTGTTGCAATTCCTGCATCGCAAATCAATGGAATCGACCAACAAATAGTGACTGCAGAGGCAGCGTTAGCAAGTGCAAATGCTAATTCGATAATTCAAACATTGCAAACGCTCTCTTCTATTACCCAAATAAGTTCGGGCATAGACATCGCTTCATTAATTACAGACCTACAGTCAACATCACAAGCAATACAAAATGTGGCTTTGGAAAGTTTGTTTTCAAATCATTGTCAAGACTTAGCGGACAATGGACTTGAAGGATCTGAAAATTGGCTACAAAAAGGATTTGCATATGTGAAGAGTAAGCAAACAGCAAATGAGGCTAATATTTCTTGTCCATTCTGTAAACAGGGTCTTGTTGAGGGGCTTGAAATTTTGGATGCTTATATCAGTAAATTTAATGCTGACTTTAATGCTTTAGTTCAACGACTTCAAACACATTTGACTTCGATTCAAAACTTCAATTTGGATTCAGTAATTCAAGCAATAAACAATATCAATCAGACAAACACTGGAAGAATAACTTCATGGGCTACACATTTACCCAATACTGTTCATTCTCCAACCTTTAACATTTTTGTTGATGAAGCTGTTTTAAGAGCAGAGTTTCAAAGTTTAATTACTTCACTTCAACAAAAAATACAAAACCCAACACTAGCTGTGGCTACCGCCGCTACTAGTGTTTTTCAGTCTTCGTTGCAGACTATTAACACGAATATTAATAGCTACAATCAAAGTGTTACAACTTACAACGCTTTGATTACAACATTTCGAGGAGGTATTCAGACCGTTGCAAATGCACAACTTTCAGTTGATAATTTAAAAAGAGTTAAAAAGAGATTTGAAGCACCTATAGTTACATTATGTGCTCAACTTATTGCCGAGAAACAAGTGCTTAAAAGTTTAGAGACTGCATACACAAGTTTATCACAGCAACAACAATCGGCAGCAACAACTTTTTTTGGTAGCTACCAAACTCGCATCAATCATTATCTGGGCAATGTTTTTAAAACACATTTTAGAATTGACGATGTTGTTCATGTTGCCCCAAAAGGCAAAGCTACTCAAAGCAAAATAGCTTATAAATTGACAATTGACGGTAAGGATATTTCATTCATACCTAATCAACCATTTAATGCAAAAGAATGCCTGAGTGAAGGAGATAAAAGTACAATTGCTTTAGCATTCTTTTTATCGAAACTTGATATTGACCCAAATCTTCAAGATAAGATATTAATTTTTGACGACCCACTTTCAAGTTTGGACACAAACCGTAGGACTTACACAATTAGAATAATAAAATCTTTATTCCAACAATTAAAACAAGTTGTGGTATTAAGTCACAATGAGTATTTCTTACATGAAATTGGTAAAGATATTGGAGCTTCTCAAAAATGCACTCTTCGCATAAAGGAAGACTTTGCAGCAAAAGCATCAAAGATAGAAGCCTGTGATTTAGAAAAATTGGTTAAAATTGAATATTTTAAACATATTGAGTCGTTGGAAGCATTTAGAAGCAATCCTGAACATTCATTGAAGGATTCTGTATTAGGATGGCTCAGAAATGTACTTGAAGCACATTTACGATTCAAATTCTACAAGGAAATACGCACTATGTCGGGTCAGCAGACTTTCGGTAGGTTAATTACATTTTTAGATGGATTTCCAGTCGTATTTAGAGATAATGGAAATAGAGTAGCAATAGTTTCAACACTTCATATAATTAATGGCGTTTCTTGGAAGCCACATCATGGAGACCCAAATCCCGACTACACAGCTTTAGGTATGAATCCAAATACAATTACTGCACCCGAATTAGATAACTTAATACAAGACACTCTTAACCTAATTGAAGTACAATTATGATGTTTAAAAGAATACATCTGCAAACAGATAGAAGCCCAACCAGTAAAAGTGGTTTAGCAAAAGTGGCCATTCAGTGCCCAGCAAACAGGTTTGTCGTTAATCAAACATTGATTCTTCGCACCAACATTTATTGTAAAAATCGCCACCTTCGCCTAGCCCAAAACGTTATGCAACATCATCGCCAAGTTTGCACAGAATAAAATAATTCATAAAACAAAACATGAAAAAAATAAAAGAATTTAGAGAAGAAATTGACGAAGCAATAGAAAGAATCAAATCTTTAGAAAAATCAGAAAGAGATCAAGTCAGAAACATTTATAAAACAATGTATGATAAATATTTATCATTGAAACGTGAAGATTTTGATGATGATTTTTATTATAAATTGTATCTAAAATTTAGAATTATAAAAGCTCCTATAGTGGAAATGGAACTAAATTCTTTGCTCGACAATAATGATGAAGATTGTTTAACAGATAATTTTTTTCAAATTAAAGCATCTTTAATTGGATTTTCATTAGGACTTGAAAGAGAAAATTATAATAATTAAAGATGGACTCGCATATTTGCGGTTTCGCGAAACTTTGAACAATACATTATGCTAGAATTTTTTGTAAACAAAATTGAAGAAGAAAATAACGTCACTCATGGAGATGTGGCAGAGAATTCATTAGTTTTAGAAAACTTTGCAACTATATATGGAATTGGAAAAGCAAATGGTTTAATGGCGTTGGCAGAAAAAAATAAGGCAAATTTCTACTTAATAGAAAGATTCGGAAATTATGTTGGCTTTATTCAATATAAAACTGAATTGGGATTCTTAATGAGACTTTCAGATTTCGGCGATAATATTGACAATGTGCTAGACGAATATTTAGAATTAGAAGCAAAGAATTGGAAAATAGAAGAACGGGTAAAATATGTACGAATTGCCAAAGAAATTATGGACAATAAACCTGAAGTTTCAAAGTTGACAATAGTTAATCCAATCTAATTCTCAAAGGAAGAACAATGATGTCGCATAACTTAGGTTTCACGCTATTCCTGGGCTTGCACTTGCTATTCTGTTTGCTTGGAAAATAATCTAGTTTCTACAATTCCATCTTTCTAAGAAAAGTTATAGATTTATTTTGGTCAGCCTTCACAGCAAAAACAGACGTGAAGCCGAGGACCGTCAAACTGTCTAAAAACCCTTTATTTTTCCCTTTACTATTTCATAAAAAGCAACATATTGTTAAGCTCACTCCTTTTAATTAATATTGAATAAAAATAGGCTATAGACAACCAATCACAGCAAAAATAACACCTGAAACATGAAAATACTGACATTCATTTTGTTCATCTTTATTCATCTCTTTGGTTTTTCGCAATCCGACACAATTCGCGTTGACCTAAAGGAGATGTCTATTGATCTTAAAACATGTGAATGCATATTATTCGGTGGCTGTCGGCAATATTCTTATCCAGCAAATACCGATTGGAAAAGAGCGGATAGCCTTTTTATTGGCAATCAAGATACCGTATATTTTGTATTAGAAGATAATGGAGAAATCAAAATCGAAGGCTACAAAAAACCTAAAGGCGAGGTTTATGGAAAAATCAACTTTTATACTAAAAATTCAGAATTAAGTAAAGTCGAAATTTGGGAAGAGGTATACTTAATACATGAAAATGAAGGCGCTTCATGGGCTGATGGCTATTATTGGTCAAAACAATTGGTCTATAAAAACAACCTACTTAGTAAAGAATCCACCAGATCCTTATTATTTGACGAAAAAAAAGGGTTTGCTCAAAAGACGGAAGTAATCCATTTTAAACATGGAATTAAAAAGAGAACAAAAATTAAAATTCGCTATTTTTAAATTTCAAATGGAGATTCAGACGAACTTACACTGTGCTTCATCTTAACAAAACGACCATGAAAAAACAATTATTTAGCACATTCTTTTTACTCGTATTGAAAACAATCGCATTTTCTCAAAATTGTGACGAGGGTACTTTTTGGACTTTAGAACAAGGTGTAATAAAAGAGTGGCAATTAAATAACAATGTTGTTTCGGGGGGAAGTGTTGTTCTTTCACCTCCATCAGATCTTACATCTCTTTCCTATTGTGGCAGCTCTTCCGATCAAACTTTTTATGGGACAGTTTATTTCGGGATTTCATACTACACTAATCCTGGCTGGAATTACATAGCAGATTCTACGTTTATTTTTGGAAATTCAGGAGGATATAAACAGTATCAATATTATATGTATGGTCTAAATAGTATCTATTTTTTTGATGGTACCATTTTCAATTTAATCACAGCTAATGAGGATTACAAAATTGCCGATGTTGGTGTTGATACGATGGGTAGAGTTTGGACCATAACAGAGGATTTTTCATCTAATTTATATTTAAAAATCATTGACAGCAGTGGTGCAATCATGAGCATTGATACGTGTTCGCAAGCTATTTCATTAAATAACGCCTACGGTTCATTTGTTATGAGGGACACACTGTATATTGGTTTAGGTTATTCAAATCCCAATTTTCCAAACTCCATATTGCCTGTGATTAGAAGTGGAACTAGTTTTCATTTTGGACCTCCAGTTGCTACACCACCGAGTTTTGCAAACCCAAATTACCTTGATATGGCAAATTGCAATGGTAGTAAAAAGCCTTTAGTAAATCTGTTAGAAAATTCTCTTAGTAATAGCATTTCCATTTACCCCAACCCTTTTACTTCACAGACAACCATTGCCTTTAGCGTTGAACAGAACAACATAACCATCAGAATAACAGACATATTAGGAAAGGAAATAAAGACAATGAACTTTACAGGCCAACAACTTGTACTAGACAAAGGTGAAATGACCGAAGGTATTTACTTTGTGCAAACAATAGATGGAATGAACACTATTACAAACCAAAGAAGAATTGTAATCGAATAACAGTTGATCTGAAAGAAAAACGACAGATAACACATCAGAATGAACCAGTTCTATAAAACATGAAGCACTTGTTAACCATTTTATTGATTTTTTCCTGCTTCAAGGTCATTGGACAAAATAGACTTGTGGTAAAATTGATCGATTACTATTCATTTGATCAAATAAAATTGGATCATTCCTTCAAAATTGACAAGAAAAATTATTCAATTGACTCAATAAACAATCTCATCATCATCGAAAAACCTGTTGGAAGACAACTTACAATTTCAAGTAATCTGTTGTATGAAATCTATCAAGCTAAAATTGACTTTAAAGCACATCTTACAGACACTTTAAAAATTCAACTAAAGCCAAATGAGGCGTTAATCAATAAAGGGTATACTGAAATTTGGAATTCGAAAATCCAATCAAAAGACACCCTCATTTTTAACAATTCAAACGCTTTACAAAGAAAGGTTTTATCATACTTAAATTACTTGACTGCTATTGATGAAAAGTGTGATAATGGGCTGTGTAATTATTCAAATACCTACAAATATCAAATCGATTTTGTGAAAACAGATTCGGTGTATCTCATTGAAAAAATCGTAAAGCTGCAACCGAGGGATTATAATTGTGATGAACTGGACAAACATTTACAACGATTACAATCGATTTTCCCCAAATTTATTTTAACAGAAGAAGTAGCAAATTTAAGTATGCAATTCACAATCATGATTTAAACGCACCTAATAGCTATTAAAACCAAGAACAACGACAGCATAAAAAGCGATAGGTAAAAACTGAGTGTTGACAGATCAGCATTGGCAGATGCTTAGAAATCACCAACTCCCTGTAAATAAAACTGTTTCTTGGCATTTATCCAGACAAAGTAAGTTAGATCTATTCTGGATTTAAACTCACGACTTCAAACTTTATTTAAAGTAGATCAACATCAACTAATTTTTGACCGTTAAAAACAAAAAAATATTTTTGATGAAATTTATTCCTTAAATTTGTGAAACATGAAGAAAGAATTAAATAAAGAGGTGATTTTGAAATCAGTAACAAAGATGATTACTGATAAGGAAGCCGTTCGTTCTTACATCAAAGGTAAAACTACAAAACAATCATTAACCACCAGAGGAATTAAGTTTGCAAAGCCATTATAAATACGTTTTTGACGATATAACGAGTACCTATAATTTTGCAACAAAAAATGAAATTCGTTATCAAATTGCGTTTGTAATTGACGAGACATTTTCAACAATTTCTGGGGAAGAAATTTCTAATATTTATCAATTAATTGTAGAAAAATCAACTGATGGTATTGAGCCTTATGACCCAAAAGTTTCCAAAACAATAGAACATATAATTGAATGTTTTTTTCAAAAAATAGAAAATTCTCTCATTTACATTTGCTCGGACGACAACGAAAAAGCCGAAAAAAGACATGAAATTTTTAATCGGTGGTATAAAAAATCAAAATTTAGAGAAGTGATCATTAAAATTGACAATATCATTTCTGTTTCAATCAATGAAAATGAAAAACAAAAATTATATACTTCATTTATGTTTCACAAACAGAATTCAAACTTCGAAAGGCTTTTAGAAATATACAACCAAATAGAAAAGGTCCTGAACGAAGAAAAATAATACGTTTCCAAAAACCCCCTACCAGTTTTGATTCCATAAAAAACGCTTGGATAGAAGATTTTACCGAATTTCCCAACGGCTATTTACTCGTCCTAACACGCCTTAAACACAGTCATGTTCAATAACTACTCAAATTTCAACATTCTATTTTTCTGGTCAGATTTTTTTTCCGTTCTTTGAGCAACTATTTTTCGACTTATGAAATTATTGTACATAGCTGTCATCGTTGTTTTTGCAACCGCTTTTTCCGCCAACTCACAAACACAAGGTGTGGCTTTCCCAACTGTTGGTAAAGGTGTTGCAACGCCATTCGTAACTGATTACCATTGCTTGGGAATCAATGTTTCTGGTTTAGGTTGGGGAACGGGTTATGAAGGAAAGCGTTTTACAATGGGTTCAAGTGAATTTGGTTTCGGAATTTACAGTGATTCCTTGACTTCAGATAAGTTGAAAAACTTGACCAAAACATTGTGGTCTCAAGCACGTAATAAAAATCAAACACCCATTGATTATCAAGCGCAAGCTGCAGCCGCTGCTGATTATGCCCAAGCTGGAATCTCCATTAATGTAGACTTTAACTGGGCTGGATTCTCTTTTCAAAGTGAGAAATTTGGTGGGATCGCCTTTAATGTGCGCGAAAACTACCAATGGTATTCTAAATTGAACCAACAAACGACCGATCTATTATTCCGTGGAAAATTGTCCTCTTATTTTGATTCATTAACCGTTGTTTTTGGAACAGATACCACAACAATTGCCAATAATGCTAATTTATCTTCTGATACACTTGGAGCTGTAATCAACGGAAATATCGCTGTCCCTTTAAAATTAAGTGATATCACGAGAGGTTCATCGGTGAAAATGGTTTGGAATCGTTCGTACAATTTTGGTTACGGTCGTAAAATCATTGGTAAAGACTCCGTATTTGTATTGTACGGTGGAATTGGTGGTCGCGTTATTCAATCAATGGCGATGTTTAACCTCGAGTCTGATGACAACGGTTTGTACATGTATTCATCTATTTCACCTTCGTTTGATATTAATTACGGAAATGTTTCAGGATCAAATGTCCTCAATTATAAAGGTGGTATTCCGCCAGCTGTTGGTACCGGTTATGGAGTTGATCTTGCATTAAGTGCTATTTTGTTTTCCAAATTAAAAGTAGCTGTTGCCGTGAACAATATTGGAGCTGTGACCTATACAAGAAATGTTTACACAGTGAAGGACACGTTGTTTGGGAACTTTTCGCTAGCAGGTTTGGACGCTGCAAACATTACCAATTCGGTGAATCAATTATTAAGAGATGGTGGTTTGCTCACGTTACAAGGAGAAGAAAAATTCAAGATGGCAAATGCTGCTGACTTCCGTTTCGGAGCTAGTTTTGAGCCATTTAAACAATTGCGATTTGGATTTGATTTGGTTGCACCGCTTAATATTGACAATCCAGGATCTATCCAAAATGCGATCTTCTCGTTTGGTGGTGATATTCGTCCAGTGAAATGGCTTTCATTGAGTGCTGGTTATTATGGTGGTGGAATTTACAAAAACAACATTCCAGTTGGGATCACCTTCATTTTAAAAGATGGAGCTTACGAATGTGGTATTTCTTCACGTGATGCATTGACGTTCTTCACGAAGAATTCAAATAGTATTTCTACCGCATTTGGATTTGCTCGTTTCCGTTTTTAAGGAATAAGCTGTTTTTTTTTCTAGGAATAAACTGTTTTCTTTTTCAGAATAACGATTTTATTTTGGGATTTCAAACGTTCCGTATTCCGATAACCATCGGAATGCGGGATTACTGGCTGTACCACACTCAAAAACAACTGATTACTTTGTTTTACGGTGGCTTTTTTTTCCATTATCAGAAATTTACAATGATACATTTAGGTGTTATCTTAATTGAATTCTGGACTGAAAATTAAAGTCGAACTCAGGTTAATAATGATACCATTTAAGCTTTGAAATTAACCACATAAGGACACATAGAAAACATAGTACATTCTATGTTTTCTATGTGTCCTTATGTGGTTAAAATTGACCGTAAATTTCTATCGTGTTATTACAGAAAAATCAAAGATAAACAGGTATTACCAAGAACTTCTACTTTTTAGAGGCGTTAGATAGAGCGCAAAACTTCTTTTAATTCACTCAGCATTAAAGCGGTTGCGCCCCATATTTTCACCTCTTCAAAAATGAAATGTGGAACGTTTTTTAATACCATTCCTTTTTGAATTGGAACATCTATGTGCTGAATGATTTTATCGTCCAGTAAATTGCTTAAATCAAGCGTATGAACAGCCGCAACTTCTCGTTCGGATAAGGTAAATTGATCATGCGGAGTTTTCCAATAAAAAACATGTGGTTCAATGAGAAAGGAACTCACAGCAGTGTAAACATCTGTCAATTTGCCAATGTAATCCAATTCGAGTGCTGTAATCCCAATCTCTTCGGCACATTCACGCAAAGCAGTTTCCATTAATGAAGCATCATCGATTTCCCACTTTCCACCAGGAAATGCGATTTGTCCACTATGTGATCCTTCATATTCGGAGCGTTGAATGACGAGTGATTGGAGATTCTTTGTTCCCTCAAAAAGCAAAATAGCAACTGCAGACAACCGTGCATCAGCGGATGGTTGTAGGGTATCCAACGAAATCCCTTTTCTGGGAGACATTAGTTGGTGTGCGCTTTCACCAGGAAGTGGTTCTTGAAATCGATTCAACAATACCTGATAAGTGGGAATCATTTGGTTCGAACTGTTGTAAGAATGCGTTCAAAATCGTCCAATACATAATCCATCATTTCTTTTTTTGAAATGAACTGAAAAATGTAATACTCGTCTTTAATTTTCAAGCTTGCCATATTATAATAAAGAACCTCATCATATTCTGAACGAGCTCCACTAATTGTTTGCGTGATGCCTTTGAACTTTACATTTTTTTTGGTGTCCTTTTTAAAGGAAATACTAGCATTGTGTAATGATTCATAACGTCTGCTCGCATACGCATTGTGGAAACCATTCAGTAAATCATCCTCAATCACATAGTCTTCCATTAATTCAGATTCTAAATCATTTTCAGTGAGGCGCTCAACCGTGAAAACAATTCCCAATTGCTGATCTCGGCGCACAAGACCTGAATTTTTGAAACAGTATTGCATACCATAATCGAATTCAAAACTGGTTGGCATTTTGAATTTGATGTTTTTGTATCCTTGTTTTTTGAGGTTTGTAAAGTCATATCCATTTTCACGAAAAGCCTTCACATGATCTTCTTGGTCTTTATCAGAATTATCAGGACAAGCACTTAAAAAAGGGAGAAGAATAAGGAAAAAGATTAGACGTTTCATGTGACTAATTTACATGTAAAATTTTAATTTGAGAACGAATGGATTGTAAAAGCAAAAAAAAAGCTGCCCAATTGGACAGCTTGTCTTTAAGATTAAAATCCTAGGTATCAATCTTAGCATATTTTGCATTCTTCTCAATGAATTCACGACGAGGTGGAACTTCATCACCCATTAACATGGAGAAAATCTGATCACATTCCGCAGCGTTTTCAATTGTTACTTGACGTAAAGTACGGTATTCAGGATTCATCGTTGTATCCCACAATTGTTCAGCGTTCATTTCACCCAAACCTTTGTATCGTTGTACACCAACAGATGATTCTGATCCTCCACCTTTCAACTCATTGATCAAACGATCACGTTGGTCTTCATTCCAAGCGTACTCAGATTTTTGACCTTTTTTCACTTGATACAATGGTGGTGTTGCAATGTAGATATATCCATTTTCGATCAATTCCTTCATGTAACGGAAAAAGAACGTAAGGATTAAGGTTTCAATGTGAGAACCATCGACATCGGCATCACACATGATGATGATTTTGTGGTAACGTAGTTTTTCGATGTTCAATGCTTTCGAATCGTCGATCGTTCCAACGCGAACACCAAGAGCGGTGTACATGTTTTTAATCTCTTCGTTTTCGAAAATTTTGTGCTGCATTGCTTTTTCAACATTCAAGATTTTACCTCGAAGTGGCATGATTGCTTGAAAGTGACGGTCACGACCTTGTTTTGCCGTTCCACCCGCCGAATCTCCCTCGACAAAGTAAATCTCGCATAAAGCAGGATCTTTTTCAGAACAATCGGCTAGTTTTCCTGGTAATCCAGAACCAGACATAACGTTTTTACGTTGCACCATTTCACGTGCTTTACGCGCCGCATGACGTGCACGAGCAGCCAAAACAACTTTTTCAACGATCAGTCTTGCTTCAGAAGGATGTTCTTCCAAATAAATGGCCAACATTTCTGAAACACCTTGTGAAACTGGGGCTGTTACCTCACGGTTACCCAATTTCGTTTTTGTTTGCCCTTCAAATTGTGGTTCTTGCACTTTTACAGAAACAACAGCTGTCAATCCCTCACGGAAATCGTCACCATCAATTTCTATTTTTTCTTTCGCAAGAATTCCGCTTTCTGTAGCGTATTTTTTTAAGGTGTTAGTCAATCCTCTTCGGAAACCAGATAAATGCGTACCACCTTCATGCGTGTTGATGTTATTCACATACGCTTGAATGTTTTCCGTATAAGAAGTATTGTAAGTTAACGCAACTTCAACTGGAATACCTTCACGCTCACCTTCGAAATAGATCACATCTGGAATCAATGGCTCACGGTTACGATCCAAGTATTGAGCAAATTCACGTAATCCACCTTCAGAATGAAAGAGAACTTCACGTGGTATACCATTATCATCCACATCGCGTAAATCAACCAATGTGATCGTAATTCCTTTGTTCAAGAACGCCAATTCGCGCATACGAGCTGCGATTGTATCGTAATTGTATTCTGTGTTTTCGAAGATCGTTCCATCTGGTTTGAAAGTAACCTCAGTTCCCGTTTTATCCGAAACACCAATTTCTCTCACTTCATACAATGGCTTACCAATGCTGTATTCTTGTTGAAAGATTTTTCCTTCGCGGTGAACGATCGCATTCAAGTGAATGGAAAGTGCATTAACACACGATACACCAACTCCGTGCAATCCCCCAGAAACCTTGTAGGTATCTTTATCGAATTTACCACCAGCATGGAGTACCGTCATGACGATTTCCAAGGCAGATTTATTTTCCTTTGTGTTAATTCCAGTTGGAATTCCACGACCGTTATCAACAACCGTTATCGAATTATCCAAGTTAATCGTGACAGCGATGGTATCACAATGACCAGCCAATGCCTCATCAATGGAGTTATCAACGACCTCGTAAACCAAGTGGTGCAAGCCTTTCACACCAATGTCTCCAATATACATCGCAGGACGCTTACGAACTGCTTCTAAGCCCTCGAGGACCTGTATATTATCTGCTGAATATTCTTGTACTTTTTTTTCTTCGCTCATAGATGTTCAATAGAGTTTTTAGGCGATTGTATACGCCGAACAAATATAGCCAAAAGACACGGTTTTATTCAGTCTAAACTATGCTGTAGTACTTGTATTTATTAACAAAATATCAACGATTTCTTATTCTTTACCTTCTATCCACGAAATGATGCTCGGATCATTTGGTAAGGTCTTAGGTTGGATCACTTTTACCAGTTTCCCATTTGTGTCAATCAAGTACTTTTGAAAGTTCCATTGTACTTTACTGTCCTCTAATCCGTTTTGGTCTTTTTGCGTCAAATACTGATAAATCGGATGCATATCCTCTCCTTTTACAGAGATTTTACTCATCATTGGGAACGTAACTCCATAGTTCTTTTTGCAAAATGTCGCAATCTCAGAATTACCTCCTGGTTCTTGACTCATAAAATTGTTCGCTGGAAAACCAATAATCGTGAAATTCTGATCTTTATACTGTTCGTAAACTTGTTGCAATTGTTCATATTGGGGCGTCAATCCGCATTCTGATGCAGTATTCACAATCATTATCTTTTTGCCTTTTAACGAACTGAAATCAAACTCATTGTCTTCAATATCTGTAACCTTGAAGTCGTAAATCGTTTTTATAACTGGAGTCTCTTCTTCAATTGTAGTTTTAACAGGAGTTACTGGCTGTTCCTTCTTATTGAGAAGTGTAATACTGAGTAAGCCAAAGCCAATGGTTGTGAAAATTAAAAAGCGTTTCATCTTGTATCGTTTTGAATGAGAATTGTTTTTTTACGTTTGAAAGATACTTCATTGAACACATTAAAAAGAAAAAAGTTGAATTGAATCGCAACTTTTTATCGTTTTTTACGAATAGAAGACTATGAGGTTAGTACTATTGATTGGAATCGTACTGTCATTTGTGACTGTCGGAGCGCAAGTTCCGTTGAAGGGAACGTGGCAGGGATTAATGATTCGGGATGGACAAACACTTGATCAAGCAACTATCATCTATTTCGATTTCACGGATAATGGCGATTTTATTGGAAAAAGCCGTGAGGAAGTAACCGGAAAAGACGCCTATGTGATCAAGAAAATGAAAGGTACAAAACAAGTTAGAAGTGTACAACTGAAACAATTTGTAGTCGATAAAAAGAAAGATGCAGCTGGCGTAAAATGGTGCAACTTTGATGCGACACTTGATTTTATAGATTCAACTGGTTATTTAGAGGGAAAATTCAAAAGTTCCGAATGCAGAGGTTATACAGGTAAGATCATTTGTTTTCGATCAAGCTTACCTTTTTCAACCGATGTGACTGTAAAGGAAGTGCAATCTTGGCGACCAATCTTTGTGGATGATCTCAAGAAAGGCAGAAAATCGCCTGAAATTCGAGATCTAGAACGAAAGAATTTTAAATTTCAACCCATTTTCTTCGATTATGATAAGGCTGAAATTAAAGCTGAATTCAAACCTTTTTTAATCTCACTAGTGAAGGTTGTGAATGGGCATTCTGATTTGCGCATCAAAGTGGCTGGACATACAGATGCAGATGGCTCTGATGCCTACAACATTGATTTATCTAAAAGACGAGCAGAAGCCATTATTGCTTTCTTTGTTTCCTTGGGATTGTCACGCGATCGCATTCAAATAGAATTCAAAGGCGAAGCAGATCCGATTGGGGACAATTCAACTTCGGATGGAAAACAACTCAACAGACGGGTTGATTTTGCGTTTATCTAATCGAAAATCACACACCTTCATCAATCAGTGAAGCGTCTTTTTTACCAGCCTGAACAATTTTATTGATGCGTGGTTGAATAAACCAAATACCCACTGGAAAAAACCACATTAGGAAAAATTCACCAATATAATCTGAGAAATGTGCTTCGCGCTGTAGTTCTACACTTTTGAGTGTCTTTGCAATAAAGTAGATGATGTAGATTAAACAAAAGATAGAGAAGAAGTGCATGAGCATCATGATTAGAATGAATGGGAGTACAAAACCAATGCTCGGCGGTTGCCCATTTCCAAACTGAAATTGAGGAAGAATAAATGATCCTCCTATAAAAATGATTCCAAAATAAATGAGCGGTACAAAGAAGAAGAACTTAAAACGCTTCAAACGAAGACGCGTTTCGGGATTTAAATAACCGTTTAATCCTGTAGCAACAGACCATTGCCAATAGAATTGAACGGTAAAAGCTATCAGTGCAATAATGGGAAAAATAAAAAAGATTGGAAAAACAGATTCTGGCCGCGGATTGTGTTGCGTCATTAAAGTAGCGAATAGAATGATCATCAATACAATCATCGTTACGAATGGTACACCAACGACGAGAATAAATAATTTCCAATGAGGAAGGTGAAGGAATTTGTTTACCATCTGGTTTGAATAAAGTGGGTATAAAAAAATCCCTCCGCCAAAGACGAAGGGATTCTCAAATTAATATGTGTTGATTACTTGATGAAAGATAACGCAGCGTTTTCTTCGTATTTCAAGAACTCACGATCTTTAACAGCTTTTGCTTTCCAAGCACCATCTTTTCCGATTGCGCTTTTCAAGTTGCTAACGATTGCTTCTAATTTATCTTGTCTTGCAGCAGCAACAGCTTTCAAGTAGTAACCTTGACCGCTTTCTTTGTCTGCAGAAGCATCGATCGTTTTCGTAGCAGCATCAGCATTTCCGTTTAACAATTGAGCCAATGCTTTGTTGAATGAAGCGTCAGATCCGAATGCAGAAACTGCATCATTGTATTTACCGTTTTGAATAGCGATGATTCCTTTGTTATAACTAACTTCTGAACCAGCACCGTTCGCTTCTCCGAATAATTTAGCAGCTTTAGCACGGTCACCGTTTACACCAGCGATTGCACCTAAGTTGTTTTTAGAGATAGCATTGTCTTTCTTACCGTTTGCTTTTTCGAATTGAGCTTTTGCTTCATTCAATTTACCTTGTTTGTACAATACAGTACCAACATTGTTAGCAGCTCTCCAGTCAGAAGGATCTTTCATTTCAGCTTCTTTGTAAAGACGTAATTTTTCGTTTAAGTCTTCAGTCAATGTAGCTGTGAATAACAATTCTTCTAAAGTCAATTTTTGTGGTTCAGCTTTAGAGATTGTTTTCAATTCCTCATCAGAGTAACCTGTTAAATCAAAAACAACTTTGATTTCAGAACGACGTAATTTAGGGAAGATGTTTTTGTCTAATTCAACAAATGATTTTCCTAGGTTACGCATTTCAGTCTCACGTTGTTTAGGATCAGAGTACATTTTCAAAACACGAAGAATCAATTCTTTGTCTTCTTGTTTCATTGTAGTGTTTTTTCCTAATTCAACTTCGAAACCAGCGAAATCTTCTCCTTTACCAGTCAAGTTGTAAATTTCAGTTTGCGCCTTATCGTTTTTAGATTTTTTCGCAAGATCAATTGAAGCTGTTTTTGCAGAACCAGCACGGTCAGTTGACAACGTGTTGTTTTTGTCTTCTTCACCTTCAGGTGATGCAAAACCAGTAATGTTAATTGACTTGATGTTGATTTTAGGATTTGCTTGTGCAGCTACTAACCACGCAGCGAAATCAACGATGTCTTTGTCTTTAAACTCAACAGCTTTTACTTCAGATTTACCTTTATCGTAATTGATTTGCGCAGCATAACCTTGTTCAGTTACACGTTTGAACTCGTCTTTTGCGTAAATTACTTTGAAATCTTTATTTACCAAGTAAGGAGTGATGATCGTTCCTTTGGCAATGTCCATATCTTGGAACTTGTCTTTTTTCTCTTTACCGCCTTTGTAAACTTTTCCAGTTACTTTCAAGTCAGTGTACTCATACTCTGGTTTGTAAGCCACAACGTCAGTGTAAACCATTTTACCACCTGGTTTGTACTGAATCACCGTACCGTTTCCAGATGCTTTTTCACCTTGAACAGTTACTGGTTTTAATGCAGTACTACCGAGCATTGGCGTGATTTCAGCTGATGCTTTTTTCTTAATTCCTTTTTCAGGGAATGTTATTTCAACTTTTACACGTACACTGTCAGCGTGCATCTCAAGTGGGCTAGGAGTTACTTTGTACTCCAAATCCTTCAAGAGGTCACAACTAGCAACAAGCGAACCAGCTACCGCTATAAAAGCCAAACCTTTGATACTTTGCTTTTTCATTATTCAATTGTTAGTTTCTACCTTAATATAAATTACGTGCAATATTAAACAATTTTTTTTACTCCAAACCGTTTAAGCTTAATTAATGATTGATGGATAGTGCTTTATCATGGATAAATGCCGAATTTCCTTCGATACATTCCTGTGCCAACTGTGCGATCGATGATTTTAAGATTGGATGGATATAGCTTGGAATCAATTCATTTAAGGGTAATAGAACAAAACTTCTTTCGTGCATTTTGGGGTGTGGAACGATTAATCTCGCATTGTTGATAACTTCTGTTTCAACTAAAAGTATATCCAAATCGATCGTTCGTGATTCATATCTGTTTAAATCTGTACGTTTTCTTCCTAATTGTGCTTCTAATTCCAGCAATAGCTGCAAAAGTTCCAACGAACTCCCAGCAAATGTTATTTCAGCAACTGCATTCAAAAAAGTAGTATCTGATTCAAATCCAACGGGTAGTGTTTCATACACTGTTGATATGCGCTGAACGTGAATCGAATGGTCAATCATTAAATAGATGGCTTGCTGCAACAATTCGAACCGATCGCCTTGATTGCTCCCCATCCCTATCCATGCTTGTCGTGTCTTTTTCATGCTACGAAATTAATGGATTGAATCTGTAAAACCATTCATACTGAATTCACACCTTTATTATACGTGTAGTTCAAGTCTATACTAGTTGGTTTTTGTTGAAGGATGAATCGGAGTATATTTGTAAAAAATCAATAGTTATGTCTGAGAAAAAAGTATCATTCTGGCGCATTTTCTGGCCCACACTTACTGCAACGATTGTTGTTTCATTTATTGGATGGATCTTTGTCCTTGTTCTAGTTGGTGGGATGTTTTCTGAAGAAGAAGTGGTGAAGGATAAAACTGTTTTGCATCTTACCTTATCTGGTAACATCGGTGAAACTTCTGACGCTTCTATTAATAGTATGTCTTTTTCGGTTGATAAAACGACTGGATTGAGTGATTTGCTTTATGGATTTGAACGCGCAGCGAAAGATGATGAGGTCAAAGGTATTTTTATTGATTTGAAAGGAGTCGAATGTGGGTACGCAACTGCTCATGAAATCCGAGATGCGATTCACACTTTTCGTAAATCAGGAAAATTTGTTGTCGCTTATTTGAGTGGTGAAGTCATTACACAGAAACAATACTATATTAGTTCAGCAGCGAATAAAGTTTATGGATTCCCAACTTCTGCGATGGAATTTATGGGTTTAGGTACGGAAATGACTTATTTCAAAGGCATGTTTGATAAAGTAGGCGTTGAAATGCAAGTGATTCGTGGTTCTAACAACGATTTTAAAAGTGCTGTTGAACCTTTCTTTAGAGAGAATATGAGTGATTCAAGTCGTTTGCAAGTTGAACGTTTCTTAGGTTCTATTTGGTCAGATATTCGTGCTGAAATTGCGAAAGATCGCAAGATTACGAGTCAATCTTTAAATGAAATTGCTGAATATGCAAAGATCCAACGTGTTGAAGATGCATTAAAATACAAAATGATTGATGGTGTAAAATACCGTGATGAAGTAATTGATTTAGTGCAGAAAAAAGCTGGTGGTAAATCGGATATGACTAACCTCATGGCTTTTGAAAAGTACGCAAAAACAAAATTCAAAAACGATCAATTGATCAATGGTGGAGAAGCGAGTAGTGCAAATATCGCTGTCATTGTTGCAGAAGGTGGAATAACAGTTGATGGAGACGAAATGACATCTGTCAATATTTGTCGTTATTTCCGAGAAGCGCGCGAATCAAAGAATATTAAAACAGTTGTGTTCCGCGTGAATAGCCCAGGAGGTAGTGCTTTGGCTTCGGAAGAAATTTGGAGAGAAGTTATGTTGACAGCCAAAAAAATGAAAGTCATTGTTTCAATGGGTGATGTAGCTGCTTCTGGTGGCTACTATATTGCTACGCCTGCTTCCTATATTTTTGCTGAACCCACAACTATCACAGGATCAATTGGTGTTTTTGGCGTGATTCCCTATACAGGAAAACTATTTGAAGAGAATTTTGGAATGACCTTCGATCGCGCTCAAACAAATAGTCATGCTGTACTTTCTACCAATCGAAAATTGACAGAAGAAGAATTGAAACTCATTCAAACAGAAGTTGATCAGATATACACTCAGTTCAAAAAACGTGTTTCTGATGGTCGCGGAATGACGCAGAAAAAAGTGGAAGTACTTGCTCGAGGAAGAGTTTGGACAGGAACTGATGCGTTGGGGAATGGTTTAGTGGATGCAATTGGCGGTCTTTCTGATGCAATTGCTTATGCTCAAAAGAAAGCCGGTATCAAAGAAGCGAAAATCAAATATTGGCCAGAAATCAAAGAAGACCCATTAGCGGATATTTTGGAGCAATTGAGTGAAAAAGAATCGGCAAGTATTAAAGTTAAATCCACCGAACTGCCAAAAGAATTGGTAGATACGTATCTACGGTTAAAACAATTGGATCAATTATCAGGAATCCAGATGCGTTTACCGTATTTTATGGAACTTCATTAAGATTATTAAATTCAAACCTCAGTTCGATTATCATCGTAAGCAGAATCAATTTCTATTCTGCTGAAAAATGTATTTTTGCCGTATGATTCAATATAACGTTTCGTTACAACCCTACAATACATTTGGAATTGATGTAACTGCGAGTGCCTTTGCACGCTTTTCGACTGTTGATGAGTTGAAAATGATTCTTTCAGAAAATACCGAGCAACTTCCTCTGTTTATATTAGGTGGTGGAAGTAATGTGTTGTTTACACAGCATCTTACTGCATTGGCATTGAAGAATGAAATCGTTGGTTTTGAACCCCTCAATGAAACGGATACACACATCGATGTAAAAGTTGGAGCTGGAGAAGAATGGCACGGATTTGTGCGTTACTGCGTTGAAAAAGGTTGGGGAGGTGTTGAAAACCTAAGTCTTATTCCTGGAAGTGTTGGAGCGAGTCCAATGCAAAATATTGGTGCGTACGGTGTTGAAATCAAGGATTGTTTTGTAGAACTCGAAGCGTGGCATATTGAAAAACAAGAATTGCATCGATTTACAGCAATTGATTGTGCATTTGGCTACAGAGAAAGTGTGTTCAAACGTAAATTGAAAGGACAGTACATCATTGTTTCGGTTACGTATCGTTTGCAAAAACAACCCCAATTTAATACCGGTTATGGTGCTATTCAATCGGAATTGGAGCGAATGGGAGTTGCTGAATTGTCTGTTGCAGCGATCAGCCAAGCGGTGATGAATATTCGCATGAGTAAATTGCCCAATCCAAAAGAACTTGGAAATGCAGGAAGTTTCTTTAAAAATCCAGTGATTGAAAAAGCCCTGTTAGATGCGTTAATGATACGTTTTCCAGAAATCCCTCATTATCCACAAGCTGATGGCACAGAAAAATTAGCCGCTGGATGGTTAATCGAACAAGCTGGCTGGAAGGGAAAACGCATTGGGAACTGCGGAATGCACACGCAACAAGCACTAGTTCTTGTGAATTATGGCGGAGCAACTGGACAAGAGATTTTTGCTTTATCTCAAGCAGTATTGGATTCAGTCGCGTCCCAATTCGGTGTTACATTGGAGCGAGAAGTCAATATTCTTTAATCAGTTTTGTTATCTTGTTCTAGAGAATTCAATTTTTTCTGTCATTTTTCCATGAAATGAATATTGATTGCATCATTTCGACTATTTTACTATGCACGCTGAATATTTCCTGTTTTTGATCTAGTTTTATTGCTAAGCATGCATAGTAAGACTATTGATGCTAAGTGCTTTGTTTTCAATAACTTTTTCAATTTATGTAACCACCCAATAGGCTGTATTGAATCTTAACATTTTTGGTTGTTTGAAAGGAATGGCGTAAATTCTAGGTACGTTGACAGTGGTAGTCAACAGAGTTCGTTCATTTAATTCAGGCGTTATGAAAAAGCTAACTTTTATCCTGTGTTTTCTTACAATCACATCGATTGCAATTGGACAAATCGCGCAAACAACGATACAGCAAAAATCAGATTGTGCTGCAGTAACTCAACGAATGATGGAACAAGCCTTTACAATAAACCGTCAATTGGAAATTGAAAGTTCACCTGAAGAATTGGCTTGTTTGAACTACCTTTTTGCATTATCTTACGAATTAGCACCAGGAGAAACAGCTCTTCGATCTCAACGAATGTTGTTCAATATTGAGACCTATAAAAACTTACGTCGCGTAGATCAACGTGTCACTGTTTATGATGAGCAATCGGAATTAAAATTTGTACTTTATTCTTGGAACGAGGTTGAACGTTCATTGGGAACGATTCGTTCAGCTTATCAGCTTGCTTCAAGTAATTGAGATTATTTTAATAAAAAAACGCTTAATTACTGATATTAAGCGCTTTAACGGCACGTAAAATTGCGAATTTACACGAGAATATACATGCGT
This sequence comes from Fluviicola sp., assembly GCA_043721195.1. GTDB lineage: Bacteria > Bacteroidota > Bacteroidia > Flavobacteriales_D > Crocinitomicaceae > Fluviicola. The sequence goes on from JAYSRF010000022.1 coordinate 30,115, forward strand.
AAATTCGCAATTTTACGTGCCAATTTAATTCTTGAAAACCGTTCCATTCGAGCCTTTCAGATGAATCATAGAGCGAGAATGATGAAAAAATCTCAATATTTATCCGAATCCATGATTGGTTTTAATCACCAATTATCTGTTGTTCCATCTTCTTCATTCCTTTCATCAAGCAATTTTTGCCAATTGTAAGTCGTGTCTTCACTGTCTTGCAAAATGGCCTTGTAATCATTTTTATTGATTTCAAGCTCTTGAATATCGGCTCCAACATATACTTCAATCGCATCGAGTAATGGACGTTCTTCTGGACTACAAAAAGAAAGCGCTTGTCCTTTTTTATCACCACGCCCAGTTCGACCAACACGGTGAACGTATTGCTCTTCCATATCTGGCAAATCATAGTTGATCACATAGTCAACACCCTGAATATCTATTCCACGGGCAGCAACATCGGTGGTGATCAAGACTTTGTTTTCATTCGAACGAAAACGCTCTAAAATAGCAAAACGATCTGCTTGTTCTTTCCCTCCATGTAATGCTTCGCTCTTAATCCCTACCCTTTCCATTGCCAAAACAACACGCTCGCAACGCACCTTTGTACGCACAAACACCACGAATTTATAATCGGGATATTCCTGAATCATATTTTCTAGGAAAAACCGTTTATCATCCATTTCTACTGTAATGAAAGCGTGATCTACATTTTTAGTGATCAGATCTTTTGGTGAAATCTGAATGCGAATGGCATCACGCACAACATCATACGCCAATGCCTTTATTTTCTTCGTAATTGTTGCAGAAAAAAACAGTGTTTGTCTATTATTCTTAGGTGAAAGTGCATGAATTGCTGTAATATCATGAGCGAAACCTAAATCAAGCATGCGATCGGCTTCGTCTAACACTAAAAAACGTAATTCATCGAGACTTAAAAATCCTTGAGAACGCAAATCAAATACTCTTCCTGGGGTAGCAACAATGATATCGACACCTTTTCGCAATTGCAGAATTTGATTTTCTTGTTCTACTCCACCCATCACGGATGCAATGCGCAAATCCAATTTTTTACCAATTTCTTGAAATACCAAGGTTATCTGGTGCGCTAATTCACGTGTAGGAGCAAGAACCAAACAGCGAGGAGCTTTTGATCTCGCAGGGTGTTTATTTAGTTTATGGAGAATAGGAATAACAAACGCGGCTGTTTTTCCAGTTCCAGTTTGGGCAATTGCAAATACATCTTCACCATTCAAAATGGGTTGAATTGCTTTGTGCTGAATATCCGTTGGTCGTTTAAATCCAAGATAGTCTATCTGTTGTTTGATCAAATCATGAATGGGATAATCCTCGAAACGCATGGCTGTATTTTTGACAAAGGTACGCTTTTTCAAGTGGTAAAGTTCAATTGAAATAGGTCGTAGGTTGTAGCGAACTACTATATTTGCTGTATGTACATTCCGAGCGATTTCGAATTAACGGATCAAGCAATCATATTTGCGTTTTTACAACAGCATTCTTTTGGAACGTTGATTGTGAATGGAAATTCGGAACTTCCTATTGTATCACACTTACCTTTTTCCATTTATCAAAAGAACGATCAATTGATACTTGAAGCGCATTTGGCAAAAGTCAATGACCAAGTTCCTTTTTTGGTGAGCGGAAGATTGGCTAAAATGATTGTTACTGGAGCACATGGATATGTTTCGTCTAGTGTTTATGGTCATGTGAATGTGCCAACCTATAATTATCAAGCAGTACATCTTTCTGGAAAGGTTGAGATATTGACGCGACCAGAAATGTTGGATCAACTGAAATCTTTGGTAAAGAATTATGAATTGAATCGCGATCAACCAATAGATTTTGATTTGTGGCCAGCGCAAATGATCGACCATTATATGGAAGAAATAGTTGGATTTCGATTAATCATTTTCAAAACGGAAGCGGCCTTTAAGTTGTCGCAAAACCGAAATAAGGATGATTATGATCGGATTATAGCTGATTTGAATCAGGGAAATATCAATCAACAAGTGTTGGCATTGGAAATGGAAAAATGGAGAAAAGAAAGAATATGAAGTATTGTGGAGTGTTGTGTGCGTTACTGCTATTGTTTTCAGCTTGTACAGATAACCAACAAGATAGAAAAGAGAAAGTTGGTTCCTTAGAAGTGAAATATGCCAAGCATTTCGAATTGAAACAACGCGAAGGTTATGTTGAATTATGCATTCTTCAACCTGAAACAGGTAAAATGGAATATTGTTATGCTTTAGGTAAATCATCTGACAAACCTGTTATTCCAGCAGGGATGGAATTCATCGAAATTCCTGTTAAAAACATGGCTGTTCTTTCCACAACGCATATTGGAATGTTAGACGCGATTGATGCACTCAACACCATAAAAGGTTCTACAGATAAAAACTTTGTAGCAAATCCAACAATTCTGAAAGGAATAGAATCTGGGAAAATCGCCAATTTTACAGATGAATCGGCGATTTCACCAGAAAGTTTATTAGAAAAACAAATCTCATTAGTTGTCTACAGTGGATTTGGTAAGGGTTTTCCGAATGAAGAAAAATTGAAACGCTTACATGTATTTGTGCTTGCTGACTATGATTGGCGGGAAGAACATCCACTCGGAAAGGCAGAATGGATTAAAGTATTTGGGTATTTAACAGGGAAAGAAAAGCAAGCGAATGCGTATTTTGAGAAAGTAGAAAAATCATATATAGAAACAAAAAAATCATTGGCTCATCAATCGAACAATTCAAGTGTTTTGGTTGGTTCACTGCTTGGAGATGTTTGGTATGCACCAGCAGGAGAAAGTTACATGGCAACGATTTTAAAAGATGCTGGAGCTAATTACATCTACAAAAAAGAAAAAGGCACAGGTAGCTGCGAACGAACATTTGAGCAAGTATTCAAAGACCAACAAGGTATTCCAATTTGGATAAATCCTGGTGCAACTTCCTTGACAAATTTAAAACAGCAACAACCGAAATATGCGTTATTCACAGCTTTTCAATCCGGTAAAGTTTATTGTTATTCTCACAAGAGTAATTATTTCTGGGAAATGGGGGCGGTTAACCCACATTGGATTTTAAGTGATTTCGCTTCTATTTTAGGAAACCAGTCAGGCAAGCCTCTTCATTTTTACCAACAATTGAAAAACTAGAATGACAAAACGAAAAGTACATATTTGCTTGTTGTTCAGTTTGATTGTTGTTCTCCTTATAGCAATTGGATTTCCACACGGAAATGAATCATGGTTTGAGTGGTTGTTTCCGAAAAAAGGTCAAGAGCAAGTACAATTTCTTTTGTTTAAAGAGTTTCGTGTTCCTCGGATTCTCATGGCGATTATTGCAGGAGCTGGATTGTCAATTAGTGGATTGTTATTGCAAACATTGTTTAACAATCCACTTGCAGGACCATCTATTTTAGGTTTAACATCTGGAGCGCATTTGTTTGTTGCTTTAACATTATTAGGAACGGGATTTATTTCAGGACCATTATTAGATCTTAGCATCACAACTTCAGCTGCGCTTGGTTCATTGGTTTTTGGATTACTCTTATTAGTACTTGCATCACGCGTTCAGTCAAAAATCTCCTTGCTTTTAATCGGAATGATGCTCGGTACTTTTGTTTCAGCCTTGACTAGTATTTTACTTTCCAAATCTGATCCTAGTGCATTAAAGGCTTTTACTTTGTGGAGTTTTGGCTCGTTACAGCAAATTCAATATTCGCAATTGCCACTCGTCCTTATTGTGTTATTACTTGGTGTTGCGGCATCTTTTTTTAGTATAAAACCACTCAATGCATTGGTGCTCGGTGAACGTCAAGCAACGGTTTTAGGAGTGAATATGCGTAAGACACAATGGTTGATTTTGGTCATTGTATCTGTTCTAACGGGTATGATAACGGCTTTTTGTGGACCAATTGCTTTTGTAGGATTAATCGTTCCCAATTTGGTTAAAATGTTCTATAAAACAGGAAATCACCGTGAATTATTGATTGGTTCAATGTTAGTTGGTGCACTGTTTTTGTTATTGTGTGATTTGTTAATTGTTGCATTAGAACCTTACATTGTATTGCCTATTAATAGCCTTACTTCATTGATAGGTGCTCCAATTGTTGTCCTGTTATTACTCAAAAAAGTACGCCATGCTTGAGTTACGTGACTGCAAAATAGGAAAAGGAACGATTTTGTATTCCATTGATCAGTTGGTTTTACAACCAGGGAGATTGGTGGTATTGATCGGTGCAAATGGTGCTGGAAAATCGACTTTATTGGATGCGATTGCAATTGGACAACCGAAGAATGGAACAATTACTTTCAAGGGACAACTTTTGCAAGACATGACAGTTAAGGAACGATCGCGTTGTATTTCGTTGGTTGAGAGTCAATTTGCAGGTGCTGAATACCTCTCTACAGTTGAATATTTGGAGTTGGGACGTTTTCCGTATACTGGTTTTCAAGGAAGATTAACGGCAACTGATACAGCTATTGTTGAACACATTACGATTTCATTCGGTTTGACTAAGTTGTTGCAACAACCAACGATGACCCTCAGCGATGGTGAACGTCAACGTGCCAGTATTGCAAGAGCATTGATTCAAGAAACGCCTATCGTTTTATTGGATGAACCAACCTCGTTTCTCGATTATCCGAATAAAAGAGCCATGATGCGCATGCTACAAACAATTGCACATTCGGAACAAAAAATCGTGCTCTTGGCTTCGCATGATTTGGAATTGTGCTTAGAATACAGCGACGAATGTTTAGTCGTGAATCCTCGTACTGGTCAATTGGAGCAGTATCAAACAGCTAATTTATCGTTAGAACAACTCATTGCATTGGCTTTTGACGAATCACTTTGATGCTATTTTTTGCTTGAAACCAATTGCAGGTCGATCGGTAATTGCATCTAATAACAATTCTTTCATGCAGTTAAAAATGGTCATGATGCGTTCATCGTGGTCATTTAATCGAGATTCTAGTTCATCCATTTTCAATTGAATTTCTTGGTGAGTTGTTATGAATTCAAGCATTTTCGTGAAAATCCGAATGATTTGAATATTCACTTGAATCGCAATTGGACTGTTCAAAACACTTGAGAGCATTGCAACACCTTGTTCGGTAAACGCCATCGGCGGATACCGTGTACCTCCCCAATTTGAACTTGAGGTGCCAAATTGGCACCTCAAGATTTCAAGTTCTTCTGGTGTCAATTCAAACATAAAATCGGAAGGAAAACGTTCACTATTGCGCTTAACTTGGCGTTTGAGGTATTTAGTTTCGACTTTGTATAAAGCCGCTAAATCGGCGTCGAGCATTATTTTTTGATTTCTGATTACGATAATTTTCTGTAGAATAATTTCGTTGGGAATCAAAGATTCTGTTTGCATAATTGTAGTTTTTAATTGTTTAACCTGCCCAATTTTCTCGATCTAAACTTCGAAGTTGAATAGCTTCAGAAACATGAATCGGAAGAATGTGTTCATCTCCAGCTAAATCGGCAATTGTTCTGGATACTTTTAAGATGCGATCATAAGCTCTCGCTGAAAGCCCTAGTCTATCCATGGCGTTTTTCAATAATTGTTTACAGGATTCGTCGATTTTGCAATAACGTTCCATATCAGCACGTTCCATTTGTGCATTGCAATGAATTCCAGTATGGTATTGGTAGCGTTTCCCTTGCAATAAACGTGTTTGGATCACCCGATCACGAATTTCTTGACTTCCTTCCGTTGGGACATCATACGCCAAATCATCAAATGAAACAGGGGTTACTTCCACATGTAAATCAATACGATCGAGTAATGGACCTGAAATGCGATTGAGGTATTTTTGAACAACTCCAGGTCCGCAAACACATTCTTTTTCTGGATGATTGTAATAACCACACGGACAAGGATTCATCGCTGCAATTAACATGATTCCTGCTGGATAATCGACTGTGAATTTAGCACGTGAAATGGTGACCGTTCTGTCTTCCAATGGTTGACGCATCACTTCGAGTACTTGACGTTTGTATTCTGGTAATTCGTCAAGGAATAGCACACCGTTATGCGCTAAGGAAATTTCACCGGGTTGTGGATAGGTTCCACCACCAACCAATGCAACATCACTGATGGTATGGTGTGGTTTTCGAAAAGGACGTTGGGTAATGAGTCCAACGCGTTTTCCAATTCTACCAGCAACCGAATGAATTTTTGTTGTTTCCAACGATTCTTCCATGCTCATTGGCGGTAAAATAGTGGGTAATCGTTTGGCTAGCATCGATTTTCCAGCACCTGGAGGACCGATCAAAATCACATTATGCCCGCCAGCAGCAGCTATTTCAAAGGCACGTTTTATCGTCGTTTGACCTTTTACGTCTTTAAAGTCAACGTCAGAAAGAGTCAGTTGCCGTTCAAATTCTTGGTGAATATTAAATTTTGTAGGCTCAATCGTTGATTCACCATTGAGTAATTGAATGACTTCCAGCATCGTTTTCATCCCGTAAACATCAATGCCATCTACAATCGCAGCCTCTTCTGCATTTTGTTCAGGCAAGATTATTCCTTTAAAACCTTCTTTTTTTGCTTGCATCGCAATTGGTAGCACACCTTTAATGGGTTGTAAACTACCATCGAGCGATAATTCACCCAATACAATAAATTCTTCCAGTCTAGTTGAATGCATTTGACCGCTGGCAGCTAAAATTCCCATGGCGATGGACAAATCAAATGTTGAGCCTTCTTTTCGTATATCAGCTGGCGCCATGTTTACAGTGATTTCCTTCCCTGGATAATTGAAATCGTTGTTTTTTAAGGCCGCTTTGATGCGCTGGTGACTTTCTCGAACAGCATTATCAGGTAAGCCAACGAGAATAAAATTCACGCCATTGGCAATATTCACTTCTATTGTTATCGTAGTTGCATCAATACCAAAAACGGCACTTCCAAAGGTTTTAACGAGCATATCTTTTCGTGTTTTTTACTTTAAGATATACAGAAAGTTGATTTGAAACAATTTTTTTGATTAAAAAATGATCAATTTGGATTAAAAAATAATCAAACTAATGATTGCTGTCTTTAAATAATAATGGAGTCTCAAATTGAGATTTTATAGTTGCTCGAAATATTTTAGAACACTGATTATGAGTGTATTGAATTTGTGGCAGTTGTTTTGATTTAGTGTTCTCGAATTACTGTTATAAAACGAAATTTCTTTTGTCTATGCTTAGTGAACAAGCAACTAAACAAAGGATTGAAATGCGGATGATTGATTTAGGCGTGGTATCCAACAATTGATCGTAAAGCACATGACGAAATGGTTCAATTCCTTTTGGTGTGGTTTAAAATAACAAGAATAGTTTAGTGTGCGTTAGGTTAGTGAAAGTCCGAAAAGCAATATCCTTTTCGGACTTTTAGTTTATGTTTCTGTGCTATTACAAAGCAGCCAAAGCAGCATCATAATTGGGTTCATCTTTGATGTCAGGAACCAATTCGGAATAAACAACTTCTTGATTTTCATTTAAAACAACGACAGCACGCGAATGCAAACCTTTCATCGGACCATCAATCAATTCTAAACCGTAGTTTTTGCCGAAATCACCTGTTGCGAAATCAGAAAGACTAATCACGTTTTCCAATCCTTCTGCTCCACAAAAACGTCTTTGAGCGAAGGGTAAATCACGTGAAATACACAGCACTTTCGTGTTTTCTAATTCAGAAGCCAATTTATTAAACTGACGCACTGAAGCTGCACATGTTCCAGTATCAACACTAGGAAAAATGTTGAGAATTAATTTTGAGCCAGAATAGTCACCTAAAGTAGAAATTCCAAGATCTGTTTTCACCAAGTTAAAGTCTGTTGCTTTTTGTCCAATTGAAGGTAAATTTCCATTGGTGTGTTGCGGGTTTCCGCCTAATAATACTGATGCCATAGTGTATTTTTTAAAGCATAAAAATAGCTATAGTTCGCACAACAAAACGTTAAATAACCTCAATCTTCCACTTGATTCGTTTCTTTTTCCCCAATTGATTATTCACCAAAAAAAGTTTTGGGTAGAATATAAAGCTTGCTCCACCTGCACCAAGTGCAACTCCAGTAGAAATAAAGAGATTATTGGGACCAATGAGGCTTTTCTTTTGTGCGATAACTGCAAATGCTAAAACGGCAATATTACTAGCCATATAGAGATAAGCTGTTGATTGGAACAATCGAATGACTTGGCGGTACTTCCCTTTATCAAAACGTATCGAATGAATCTCGGTAAAAAGAACTGTAACATTGCGTGATTGGGTACTATCTCTCACTTTCCAGTAATGAAAGTCTTCCATTGTACCATTGTAATATTGACTCAACGAATTTTCTTCATCTACGAGAATTGTCATGGAAGAATCAGTGTAAGAAACCAAATCACCTGAAAGTTGTCGTTGTCTTAAACGTACAAGAGAATCACTTTGATTGACAAACACAATGAATACAAGACCGCTTGTATCAATTAACTTATGAATGACAGGATTTTTAATTGAAGTAATTGCTAGCCGATTAGGTAACGTGATTGTTGAATCTTTCAATTGACCAAACGCCAACGAGCAAAAGATCGTTCCAATAACCAATAATAAGGCGTTTTTGAGCATAATTTATGATATCAACACATAAAGTAATAAATTCGAAGATAAAACAGCGATTTATAATACTTCAATTTTCCAATTGGGCTGTTTTCTTTTTTTGAGTTGTTTGTTTACGACATATAGTTTGGGGTAAAAAAATAAACTTGAAATACCTGAAATTGAAGCTATTGAAGTGTGAATAATAGCATTTTCTGTCTTTGAAAGGTTTGTTTTTTTGGGCGCAATAATTAGTGTAATTAAAATACCAAAACAACCAACTGCGAATGAATAAACTGGCGATTGCAATAATCCAGTCACTTGTCGGAATTTACCTTCATTGTACCTAAAAGAATGTATTTCTGAAAACAATAGAGTATCGTAGTGATTTTTTAGTGAATCGTATTTTTGATAATAATAATAGTGAGAGGATGTACGATCTAGTCGATAAGTGAGAATACTTTCACTCTCAACATGTAAAGTCAATGAACTATCTGTAAAATAGACCAATTTACCAGTTAGCTCTCGTTTTTGAATACTAATTATAGAATCGGTTTTGTTGACACATTCAATGGAAATTTGACCAACAGAATCGATTAAAGAGTTTCTTTTTGGATTTTTAAGTGAAGTAATAGAAAGCCGATTGGGTAATAAGATTGTTGAATCTTTCAATTGAGCAAACATTGATTCACATACTAAGAGCAAAGAAAATAAGCACAAGAGCAGTTTCGACATAATGCAGTTCCTTCTTATACTATAAAGATAACCGAATCTTTTAATGGTGTTAAAGTGTATAAAAATAATTTCTTCGTAGGGGTAAATTCGATTTGAACTGTCCTATTAGAGAAAGATAATAACTTTGCCTGAAATAGTAGAAGATTCTCAGGTGGAACAACAACAACTGATAGCAAAATTTGTGGCTGGTGACTTAAGAACATTTGAGATGGTATTTCGCGACTATTATGAACCCCTTGTGCGGTATGGAAATACATTCCTAAAAGATTCGGACGAATCTGAAGATATCGTACAACAAGTATTTGTTTCTATATGGGAAAAACGAGAAGAATTGGAGGTACATACTTCCATAAGAGCCTTGTTATATAAAGCAGTTCACAATGCTTGTTTGAACCGAATCAAACACCACAAAGTTCGAGCAGTTCACGCAGTGGAAGTGAAAGCCACTCAATCCGATATAGATGCTTCGAATCAATTAGAGGCAGCCGAATTAGACGGGAAAATTCATCAAGCTATTGATCGATTGCCAGAACAATGTGCGAAAATATTTAAGATGAGTCGGTTTGAGCAACTGAAATACCAAGAAATAGCCGATCAATTGGGGTTGTCCATCAAAACAATTGAAAATCAAATGGGTAAAGCGTTGAAGATGATTCGAGAATCATTGAAAGATTACCTATTCCTACTTGTTTTATTCTTTATTCAGGAATTATGATGAAAGCGATACACGATATAGATGCGCTGATCAGCAAGTTTTTAGCTGGAGAAGCAACTCCTGATGAAGCCATGTTGTTGGAGGATTGGAAAATGGAATCGCTTGAAAACGAAACCTATTTCCAACAAAGTGAAGCCATATTTGGGCATTCAGACAGTCCTGTTTTAGTAGATGCTGTTTGGGAAAAACTACAACCACAATTAATCGAAAAAACACCTATTCGAAAACTAAATAGAACGATGTATTACCGAGTTGCAGCTGCCATTTCGGTGTTACTTATTATTGGGTTATTAGTCGTTTATTTGCTTCCTCAACAATTGGATTCACCGGTTTTATCAGCTGAAAACTTAGTGAAAAAGGTGAAATTAGATGACGGAACCGAAGTCGCCATTGCGGCACATTCTTCTATTGAATTGGCTGAAGGCTATGGTACAAAAAACCGAACATTAAAACTCAAAGGATCAGGTTATTTTTCCGTAAAACACAGTGATCAATTGCCTTTCATTATCAATGCGGGTCCAATTCACATCAAAGATTTAGGAACCAAATTTAATGTAGATGTAACGGATGATACCATTTTTGTTCGCGTAGATGAAGGAATCGTAAAGATTTATGACAATAAGGGAATGAAAATTACACTGAAAGCAAATGAAAGTGCCCATTATGTGATTTCAACAGGTGAATTGGAACTGGAAATTGAAACTGGAACGACTGCTGGTACTAAAACGTTTGTTTTTGATAATCAACGATTAGAAGCTGTACTCAAACGTATCAATGAAGTCTACCAAGTTGATATTCATGTAGATAATGCCGCAATGAATAATTGTTTAATTACGACTCAATTCAGTAATGAAACCATTGATATAGTAGTTGCAGTAATTGCCGAAACTTTAGGGCTGACTATTGAAAAAAGCGGCGAAAAAACCTATTTATTAAAAGGAGAATCATGCGTGAACTAAGTCGAATCAGCTTGGTGTTGATTTGTTGTTCTGTATTCTTTTCTTTTGCTTACGGACAACAAACACCTTATTTAGAAAAAACAGTTACCATCAAATATGGTACGTATTCGTACGCTGATTTATTCAAACAATTTAGCAGTCAAACGGGGGTTGTGTTTTCCTACACCAATTTTGATGATAGCAAAAAAGTAACAGCTCAATTCGCCAAAAGACCGTTGAGAATTGCATTAAATGAGATGTTCAATCAAGGCGATTGCACCTATAAAATGAAAGGCAAATATGTTATTCTTTCTTGCAAAACGGTCATAAAACCAAAAGAACCTGCCAAAGAAACAATGATGGTAAACGGCTATATTTATAATGCTGTTGATTCAACATTGATTAGTGAAACAAGTGTCTATTTAAAGCAAAATCGTCAGTCAGCAATTACGAATGAATTTGGTTATTTTTCAATGAATTTCACCAAAACGTCAGATGTTCTATCCATTTCTGTTGCTAAGGAGAATTTTGAAGATACTACCGTTGTCATTCTATCCAAGCAACGCAATACGCTTGTTATTTATTTAAATCCGAAAGCTCCAGCTACCAAAATAACAGTCAACGATTCGGTTACAGTTGTCTATTCACCAATAATTGATACTGTACAACTTGTAAGTGAAATTGATTCAATACCAGCAGTACCTTTTGCTTTTTGGGATCGTTTTAGAGCACGTCATGCCAATTTGAAAAACATTCGAGATACGTTATTCACCAAGTATTCATTTTCATTTGTACATCCGTTAAGCACCAATGGTTTATTGTCGATCAATACGGTTAATCAATATTCATTTAATGCATTAATTGGTTTTTCAAAAGGAATTGATCAATTCGAAATTGGTGGTTTGATTAATCTGGATTATGGTAATGTCAAATACGTTCAAATTGCAGGAATCGCGAATTTAGTTTCAGGTGACGTGAAAGGTTTCCAAATGGGGGGCATTTTGAATGCTGTTGGAGGAAATGTTGATGGTGTTCAATTGGCAGGAATTGTTAATGTTAACAAAGGAAATGTGCGCAATGTGCAAATTGCAGGAATTGGAAATACGGTTTTCGGATCAGTTTCTGGCGCACAAGTTGGTGGAATATTCAACTTGAATTGGAAACACACAGATGGTTTTCAAGTAGCAGGAATTTACAATCAAACCATTTCCTTAGATGGAATGCAATTGGCTGGAATAGCGAATATGACTTGGCGAAAAGCAGTGGGCACCCAATTGTCTGGGATTGTTAATACCGCCGATTCGATTATTGGTGGACAAATTACTGGAATTGCCAACAATGCCAATTATGTGAAAGGATTTCAATTTTCAGGCATTATCAATAGAGCGGGGCATGTCGATGGAACTCAGGTTTCATTGATCAACATTGCTAATTCAACTTCAGGAGTTCCCTTTGGCTTTTTAAGCTATGTTCACACTGGTTATCACAAAATTGAATTGGGAATCGATGAACAATTGATGAGCACTATCGCTTTTCGCACTGGTGTAAATGCGTTTCATAACATCTTTATTGCTGGAACACAATTTTCAGGTTCAAATCGCTTGTGGACATTCGGATATGGGGTTGGTTCATCCATTAAACTCAGTAAAAGTTTCTTCTTAGACCTCGATCTAACAGCGCAAAATTTATTGCTGACTAATTCAAACACGATTACGAATAATACATTAACGAAATTCTATGTTGGTGTTGAATACCGAATCTGGGATAAATTCAGCATTGCAGCGGGCCCAACATTGAATTGGTTGAATGCAAACAGTAGCGGAATGAACTACAGTACCATTCAAGATCGCCTTGATATAAAACCAATTGCCAGTTCTATTAACGGTTCTTTTACCAATCAATTATGGATTGGTGGTAAAATCGCCATTCGGATTTTGTAGGCACGGGATGTGTGTTATTATTGTTACAGAATGCATGGTTCGTTTATTCAGAATACATCTTCTGTAGGCTCTGGATGCATCCAGAGCCTACGATAACAACCACATTTCACAACAATAACAACACATATACATTATCACCACCCTACGTCCCGTGTCCAAAAACATAATTGGTATTCAATCAGACATTTTTTGAAAAAAAATCAGATCCGCGTAGGGGTAACCAGTTTGATAATTGTCTTAATGATATAACACAAAAAAACAATTATGAAATCAGTAAAAATTAGTTTGTCATTAACAACACTATTCTTAGTGGCAACAGCATGTAACAAGCACGTATTTGGAACAGTAAAAGGAAAAGGCGACAATGTGACGGAAGTGCGAACAGTTTCTAATTTCAACAAAATTAAATTGTCAATGGATGCAGATATTACTTACGTCCAAGATGCAAATTATTATGTTGAAATTTCAGCACAATCAAATATCTTAGAAGTTATTACAACAGAAGTAAGTGCCGGAGAATTAAAAATTGATACCAGAAAAACCCTTCGCAAACACAATCCTATTAAATTGATTATTCATTCTCCTAATATGGTCGGAATGGACATTAGCGGTAGTGGAAATATCACAGCAGCAGGATCCATTAACACCAACTATTTAGATTTACATATCAGCGGATCGGGCAATATTTCGTTGTTTACTTTGCAATCCGATGAGTTGGAAATATCGATTAGTGGGTCTGGAGATATTCAAATAGGTGCAGGTATAGTTGTGAATCAAAAAGCAACCATTAGTGGTTCAGGGAATATCGAAACACTTGGAATGACAGCCAACAATGCTTCTGCTAAAATTAGCGGATCAGGTGATATTTCCTTATGGGCAGTGCAACAACTCGACGCAACTATATCTGGAAGTGGTGATGTGAAATACAAAGGAACGCCAGCTGTCAATGTACAAATAAGTGGTTCAGGATCTGTGATTCATTTATAACCTGAGTTCGACTATTCCAGTACAGTTTATAGCAGAACGAAATCGAGCTTGCCATTTGGAGCAAGTGAATTCGAAAAACAAAAAAACATAGTATGACTCAATTAAAAAAAACGATTATTCTCGTATTAGTAGGATTTTGTCTAATTTCTACAAATACGTTCGCACAAACACAAACTGTCAGAGGAACTGTTGTTGATAAAATTGCTCAATCTCCTATTCCTGGTGCTACAATTGTATTGTTGTATTCCGAACCAATAATTCATGCAACAAGCGACGAAGATGGAAATTTCAGTTTATCGAATGTACCTGTGGGAAGTCAATCATTTCGAATTCTATATTCTGGTTATAAAGAAGTTGTGCTCCAAAACATCACTGTAAACGCAGGAAAAGAATTGGTTTTGACTGTTAACATGGAAGAAGAGATCGATGATTTGGATGAGGTGGTTGTCTCTGCCAAAGTGGAGAAAAACAAACCGCTAAATGAACTTTCAACCGTTAGCACACGGACGTTTTCTGTTGAAGAAACGCAGAAATTTGCAGCAGCTGTAAACGATCCTGCCCGCATGGCTTCGTCGTTTGCAGGTGTCGTAACAGCTGGTGATGGTAACAATCATATTTCTATTCGAGGAAATTCTCCCAATGGTTTATTATGGCGCATGGAAGGGGTTGAAATTCCGAACCCAAATCATTTTTCAAATGTAGGAACCGCAGGTGGCGGAATTTCGATTCTTAGTTCACAACTCTTAGGAAACTCCGATTTTTCAACTGGAGCCTTCGCTGCTGAATATGGAAATGCGTTATCAGGAGTATTTGATTTACGTTTACGGAAAGGAAATAATGAAAAACGTGAATACACAATTCAAGTTGGTGTACTCGGATTAGATGCAGCGATTGAAGGACCATTTAAAAAAGGATATGAAGGTTCCTATTTGATCAATTATCGCTATTCAACTTTGAGTGTTTTAGGTAAAATTGGTGTTCCACTTGGTGACGCGATTACAAATTTTCAGGATTTGTCGTTCAATTTATATTTACCTACCAAACGTTTGGGAAAATTCACTGTATTTGGTTTTGGCGGATTGAGTTACCAAACTACAGTCGCAAAGAAAGATTCATTGCGTTGGGATGAAGATGAATTTAACCGCTTAAACACAAATTTCTACAGCAATACAGGAGCAGTTGGGTTAACAAATATGAAGTTATTTAAAAATCAATCGTATTTGAAAACAGCTCTGGTCTTTTCTGGAACTGAAAATGGATATGAACAAGATCGATTGGAAAATGATTATACAACCGAAACGAGGGAATATGAGCAACGATTTTCACAAAATAAGATGACACTTTCTTCCGTTTATACGTGGAAAATCAATCCGAAAAACAATATTCGAACGGGATTTATTCTCAATCAGTTGGGATATGAATTGAAACAAAGCGATAAGAATGATACAACTGTTTTAGTAACGCGTATCAGTGAAAAAGGGAATACGCAAACAATTCAAGGCTTTTTTCAATGGAATCACCGAGTGACCGAAAAATTAACCACAAATGTAGGTGTCCATTATTTTCAATTGTTATTGAATAACTCCAATTCATTAGAACCGCGAGCTTCTATAAAATACGATTTGAATACGAAAAATCACTTCACAATGGGATATGGTCTACACAGTCAATTACAACCAATCGGGGTTTACTTTGCACAAACTACGGTGAATAGCGAATTGATTCGACCGAATGAAAACTTGAAGTTGAGTAAAGCACATCATTTAGTCATTGGTTACGATCGCGTTTTTAATGATCACTCACATGTTAAATTAGAAGCGTATTACCAGTATTTATTCAACGTTCCAATTAGTCAAGATTTAACGAGTGTTTACTCTATTATCAATTTAACAGATGGATTTCCAACTGAGGCATTATCCAATAAAGGCTTAGGAAAAAACTACGGGTTGGAATTGACTTATGAGCGTTTTTTCTACAAGAACCTATATTATTTGTTGTCAGCCTCGTTGTATGAATCAAAGTTTAGAGCACCAACAGGTATATGGTACGATTCCCGATTCAATACCAATTTCGCAACAACATTGACACTTGGTAAAGAAATTCCCTTCACCAAAAACGGAAAAAATCGAGTACTAGGGCTGAATCTAAAATCAGTTTTTGTAGGCGGATTTCGGTATACTCCAATTGATTTAAATGCTTCAATAGCTGCTGGTGAAACGAAGGTGATTGAATCTGAAACATTTTCAAAACAAGTCCCAGCATATTATCGCCTTGATGTGCGGGTAAGTTTAAAACGCAATTTCAAAAAAGTGACCAGTACTGTGGCACTCGATTTACAAAACTCTACCAATCGCAAAAACCCAGGAGGACAGTACTTCGATACAAAGACAGCAGACGTGAAATATTGGTACCAAACACCACTGATCCCGATTCTCAGCTATCGATTAGAATTTTAATTCGCTATCAAAGATGAATGTTCTACCGTTCAGGAGAGCCGCCGCGTAATGTGGCGGCTTTTTTTGCGCAGAAGAGTTTATTATGTTTCTAAAACTTAATTGAATACAACGAATTGTTTTTGCCGAAGTTTTCAATACGAGGAAATTCACACTATTGATGTACAATCCCAAATCGAAGTCTCTACTAAGACCATTGATTACCAATACAATACCAACAATCTATTTCTACCTCTAATTCAAAATGCAAATCGGTATACATCCTACAATTTTCAATTGAAGCAATCTTGAAATTAGCAGTGAAACATGGCGGAATAATGCAATTATCCTTAAGGATAGTTATGATCTGATAGTTCATTGGACGTTTCATTGAAAGTCTTTGTTGAATAAGTTTCATCTATATGTTGTCAAAAAAATGAATAAACCCAAAAAAAACATTCCTTTTGGGAATGGATCCGCCACAGCCGAGTAGCATCGACTTACTCTTCCATCTCGCCAAGGCGGACAGTACCATCACAATGTGTAGCTAAAAAATGAACACACAAAAAAAACATTTCTTTTGGGAATGGATCTGGCACGGTGAAGTGGTA
>JAYSRF010000023.1:0-15308 GCA_043721195.1 Fluviicola sp.
CTTACTTAAGGAATATCCACCCACAATGTATTCACTTAGTTGAATCTGAGGCTCAAATGTACCATCACCAGCGTTTAATTGAGTATATAATGCATGGTCAACACATCTAATAAGGTCTATCCAACCATCATTATTTAAATCTGAGAGTTGAAAATAATCAAAGTTACTTTCAGGTAAAGAATTCACAAGTTCTTTAGTAAATATTCCAGAACCATTGTTTAAAAGGGCATAATAGTGACTTGTTATTCCCTCATCAATAGTATACAAAAAATCAACATCTCCATCGTTATCAAGATCCCCCGCGCTTGCCCAATTAACGTCTAAATTATTATCTAGTAGTTGCCATTTCTCGAAATCGCCATCAATATTAGAATACCATCTTAAACCATTATTTAATGAATAGATATCATTCGTTCCATTCTCATCTAAATCTGCTGTCCCCATTATATAATTCCAATCAGTTAGTGTATTTGATACATAAACTAGATTATCAAAGTTAGAGCCGTTAAAGTAGCGAACACCAATGTACTCACCTGCAAGACAAATAAAGTCAATTTTAGTGTCGTTATTCATATCGGTCGGAATTAAAATAGGTAAGTCCTCCCAACCTAATAGTGGTTGAACAAGATGAGAATTACCTAAAACTCCTTGATCATTTTCAATCCAAGCAAACCCGCTAATAATTTCTGGATATGAATCGCTATTTAAATCTACAGCTTTAATATTGTACACATTATTATAATTTATACTATCAATTATAGGCAATTCGAATACACCTTGACCATTACCCTCAAATATCAATAATTGATTGTTTTTATATAGAAGAAGATCTTTTGTTCCACTATTATTAAAATCACAGATTAAGGATTCTCCGATACCATTAGCATAACTATATATTTCATCTGAAAACACATTGGCATTTCCTAAGTTTTTTAGCCAACTTATTTTTGTGTTATTTTCAGTAGTAAAAAGGATGTCAATTAAACCGTCCGAATTGATGTCACATGAATCAATTTCAGTATAGCCTGCATTAGAATTCATAAAAAGATATTCTGGAGAAGCAAAACTTCCAGAGTTTATATTTTTAAGCCAACCAATTTTACCGAATTTTGTACTGAAAACAACATCTTCATCTCCATCATTATCAAAGTCAAAAACTTTAGTTACATAGAGTCCCAAAATTGAATTACACAAAGTGTCACCATCTATTGAATAAATTCCATTATTATTTTTATTGCATATAATCATACCATTTCGATTGGTTATGATATCTAGATTTAGATCATTATCAACGTCTGCAATATTGAGTTCAGTGTACTCATAATAATGATTTTTGACAATAATATTTCGATCACTGAATGTGTTATTTCCTAAGTTTCTAAACCAGAAAAGAGATTTTGGTTCTGCTCCTACAATATCAATGTTTCCATCCCCATCGACATCCCCATAATTTAAAAACCAAGTATTTTCAACTTTACCATAATCTAAATTTATCGGAGCATCAAATTGAGCAGTAGAAAAAAATGTAATTAAAACAAACAAGCAAGCACTTAGGATATTCATGAGATTTTAGATAATTAGATTACTGTTTTATATCACGAAGTTAGCTAATAATTGTTTATGCTTTACATTTTCAGACTGCTTGGATACTATGATAATTGAAGTCTCCGAACAACGTGAAACAGCAAAAGGTGTCACCCCAAAAGAAATCGCCGATTTAGTACGTTCACTCGGAAACTACCAACTCTACAAACAAAAAGGCACGAAAGAACACCGTTCAAAACTTGTTCCCATTCTCACAGATGCAGATTTACCACAACACGACAATATCATTTGTATTGCGTTGAAACGAACGTAAATTGTTTCCGCTAGAAAGTAAATGATTGCTTTGTTGTAATCAAACTCAAGTGAATAAAAAAAAGTAGTTGAAGATCAAGTCTACAACTACTTTTTACGGAGCAATTATTTCTAATTGTTATCTTAAAATATTGACGCTACCTCTAAATTGATGTCGTTCATCGTTCGTGATATCTTTGGCTTCAATGGTCCATGTATAGGTTCCTTGAGGAACAATTTTCCCCTGATACGTTCCATCCCAACCAGCTTTCGAGTCGTTGCTTTCCCAAACAATTTCTCCCCAACGGTTGTAGACGATCAATTGAAAATCATAGACATCAATTCCATCCATAAAGATGTACCACGCTTGATTGAATTCGTCACCATCAGGTGTAAATGTATTTGGAACGTAGAGGATCACTTCGCTGATTACTTGAACAACGTGATGAATTGAATCAACACATCCATCCGCATTAACAACATACAATGTCACTCCATAATTTGCAGCAATTCCATCTGGATATTGAACATATACATTTTCATTGGTCGATGAAGCTGGGTTACCATCTACAATATCCCAATCATACGAAACAACATCGCTGCTGCTACCATTGACTAAGTTCACAAATGGATTAAACATCGAAACAGGATTTGGATTGATGCTAAAACTTGCATTCGGTTTGTTGAATACCTTGATCATGTTCGGGAAAGTGGCTGTATAAACACAACCAAGATCTGAAGTCACAGTAATGGTAACTGTATAAACACCAGGCAAAGCATAGACATGATTTGATCCAGTCATTCCATTGAGTGTTTCGGATTGTCCATCTCCGTAATCAACAGTCATTGAACCAACGATTCCTCCTGTACTCATATTCGTGAAGTTAACAGGAACAGGAAAGCAACCAGAAGTTACATCAGGGGTAATTAACGGAATAATTGGGTTAGGGTGGGAAACCGTCATACAAGCGGTATCTGGAATAGAACCACACGCTTCACTTAAAATGACACAGTATTGTGTAGTCGTTAGCGGTGTCACACTGAATGGTATTCCTGCACCTAAAACAGTTGTTCCAGTAAACCACGTAAATGTATACGGTGAACTACCACCTGAACCTGTTGCGGTAAGAGGCGTTGATGTTCCCGGACAAATTGTAATATCTGGGGAAATAGTCGTAATGGCTAATTGTTGTGGTTGTGTTATCGAAAAAGTTTCTTGATCGGAACAACCATTATTTCCGAATACATCTAAGACATAATTGCCTGGAGATAAATTCGATAATGTAAATGTATTTCCAACAATTGGTTGAGCTGGAGCACCATCTAGGCTATAAGTTGTCGCATTTGTAGTGGTTGCAACAACAGAACCGTCATTTGCACCAAAACATGTTACATTACTGATTGCTAAATTTAAGGATGTTACAATTTCAGTCACTGTAATAACCGCAGATGATACACAACCATTCGAATCAATTGAATAAGTATATGCGCCTGGATTCATCGTTACTGGATCATAAGGCATGGTTGTTGGGCTATTTGCAGGATTTGTCCAAGTTCCATTTGGTGAAGCTGTTGGCCCTAATAATGGAAATAAATCTTGTGGTGATCCCGCAGAACAAATAGACAATACATTATCATTTCCTGGATCTGCCGAAGCCGACATTGTAACATTCAATTGATCAGTTGTTTCACAAAGTGGATGTCCGGCTGGGTAAGCAGTGAGTGTTACTGTACCAGGACCTGTAAATGTTCCTATCGGATCTGGAATGTTTGGATCATTAAAAGTACCAATTCCTGTAGTCCAACCGAAAACATACCCATTGAAACAATCTGCAGTAGTAGCAAAAGGATTGATGGTTGGTGGATTAAAATTTTGTCCATTCAATACCAAGAGATTACCATACGGGTCAACAAGGTTATACGAACAATCCCAAGATGTCCAATTGTTTGCATCAAAGAACTGAACAGTTACTGTTGCGCCATGTGGAATTGAAATTGGGAATGCTTGTGTTCCAGTCCCAGCAGGAATTGTATAAACAGTTGGCACACCATTAATCGTTACGGTGACTGTATTTGCATCCCAACCATCCATAAACAAATCATCCAATGTTAGAATATAATCACATGGTGAACTCCCTGATAATCCATTGATACTTCCGTTTAATTGAACTGGGTCTCCGTCACAAACAACGACATCAGGTCCTGCATTTGGCAATAAATTGTCCGTTACTGTAATGACAACCGATGTATCATGCTCGCAACCAAAATCATCAATTACATGGTATACATACGTATAAACTCCAGCAGCTGTTGGTGTGATTGTTATAACATCAGCATTTGGAGAAAGTGAAGTAATAAATGGTGCAGGTGTTTCCCAATAAGATGAATCTGCTCCCCAACCAATTTGAGGCTCAAATGTTGTAACTGGAGGAATCAATGAAGGATCAAGATTCAAAGCGAAACTAAATAAAGTACCATCATCTGCTGCCCAGTTATCAATAACAGTCAATGTCCAAACACCATTCAACGGACAACCAAGTAGATTGGTCATTGGTTCAACTGGTTCGTATGTTCCAGCTGGAAGGGTTGTCCCAAATCCATTATTATTGACCCATTCTACCCATGTTTCAGTTGCTGTTGGTGAAAAGCAATAGTTGAATGGTACTCCTTGGGTTGCAGGGTCGCTACAATCGACATTATCCTCTTGTACTGGAACACCAATTTGTGTACCTCCACCACCTTGTTGATGTAAGATCTCAGATTGACCATTCGGACATTCCACAATGATGACTAAATCCCCCATAAATGAGTGTTCCAATTCGAGACAGATACTTTGAAGATCATTAATATCCGTTAATGTTGCACCAGGGGTGAAATTTGTTTGAAGAATGGTAACATCTTGTGAAACACCTAATAAGGTATCCGGTAAACAACCATCTTGTATTGAATTTGAGTTAGGGAATCCATCCCATAGTACTTCGTAAGATTCTGGATCTGCCGTGTACGTTATACTTTCACCTATACAGAGAGAAGTATCCCCGGGGAAGCCGGTGAAATCGGGTATTGTTGCGACAAAAACTTGTAAGTCGACCAAATTCGTATTGGAACAACCATTATCATCATAGACAAATAATTGTACTAAATATTGACCAGGTACACTGAATGCGTGAGAAACGTTTGCTCCTGTTGTTTCGCTACCATCCATAAAATCCCATTGGTAATCAACTAAGTTGAAACCTGGAGCAGCGAATGAACCAACACTATTGAAGCTAACTAAATCTCCAACGCAAACACGAATGCTATCCGAAGTTGGTCCACCAATAATGGAACCTGCAGCCGTAGGTGTAGCACAAGGAGTTTCGCAACTTACACTAGCCGAGAACATTCCTGTTCCAATTGTATTTGAGCGAAAACGAAAGGTTAGACATCCACTTGGATTTAACGCTGTGGCAATGATGACTACACCTTGTAATTGATTTCCAGAATACGTTCCTAAAGTTGGAGATGCAACTGAAGGGCCATCATACACATCCATGTAATCAAGATTTGTTGCCGGAGTTGGGTTATCATCAACAGTACTTAATGCAAATAAATTAAATACAACAGAAACGATATCTCCAGGTGTACTAGGACAAAATGTAATAATGGATGTTTCACTATTTGAATAGCCTGGCCCACCTTGTCCACCTGAATCAATAATAAATGCACCGCAGGTATTGAACGTTTGACCATTGACAGCTGGCGAAAAAACAATATTCTGCCCAAAAGCACTAGAACCTAAAACAAATACGGTTAAAATTGAAAGTATAAATCTCATGTTATTTAGTATTGGAGTCGCTGGTAGTGAACAATTTGGTTAATTCTGGAATCGCATAAAAAACAAGTACTTGTCCATCTTCAAAAAGAATACATATTCGGCTTTCTTTTTTCAAACGAATCCCGTATTCATAGAAATTAAAGGTTTCAGATTGAACTGCCTCTAAAGTAAGGGGATGGTTTTCTGAATTTTTGAACTCAGAGGCTGGTTGAAGGAGTGCCTTATCTTCTATTGATAATGCCAATTCAGTTGTAATCCAATGGCTTTTATCTAGTTCAAACAAATAATAGTTATAGCTATTTTTATTGTATTTAAAGGATTCTTCGCCTTGTTTACCTCTGTTTTTTACTACACGCTGGTCGATGGTTTCTTGAGCAAAAACAGGTGCTAGTGAAAATATCAATAAACCGAAACAACAAATTGTTTTTATCATTTTTGTAATTAATTCATGGTATGTACTCTTTACAATACGCCTGAATTATCAATAGGTTGTCTGAGGAATAAAAAAAAATGAAACAATTGCTACCTATTATTGGATTCCAAAAGGAGTATTATCGTAAAACATTTACCAATCCGTGAACAATCTTCCGCTCATCATTAAGTGTCGTTTTAAATTCAATTTTCCAAGTATAGCTACCTTCTTGTACACGCACACCATGATAAGTACCATCCCATCCAATTGTTGCATCATTGGTTTCAAATACTACTTCACCCCATCTGTTGTAAATCAACATATTAAAATCAAATGGATCAAAACCTGATGTAAATACTGGCTGAAATGATTGGTTGAATTCATCATCATCTGGCGTAAAGGTATTGGGAACATAATAAATCAATACTTCATTCATGATCACTAAATGTGAAACAGTATCGATACACCCATGATCTGAAATAGCAGTTAAGTGAATGATATAATTCGAAATTGGATTGGTTGGAAAACTGTGTTCGGGTTCTTCTTCTGATGAAAACAAACTGCCATCACCAAAATTCCAATTATAGGTTACCGCACCTGTTGAGGTGTTATTCATGACTGTAGTTGGTTCTAATTCAGTTAAAATACCTGGAAGGGGTACAAAAGAAGCTACTGGATTCGGAAATACACAAATGTAATCTGGAACAATCGTCGACCAAACACAACCGAGTGCGGTTGTTACGGTGAGTTCTACATCATAACAACCTGGATTTAAGTATTGATGATTCACTGTTCCACAACCTGTTGCATTGGTTCCATCTCCAAATTCCCAGTAACATGAAGCGCCTGGTGTTCCTGTAGAAGTATTGGTTAAGTTCACATTCAATGGTTCACATCCACTGGTTATTGGAGCTGAAAAACTTACAGTAGTAGGTGGCTCAATCGCAACAACAACTTGATCAGTTGCCTGACAACCCGCTGCGGAAGTACCTATAACGGTGTACGTAGTTGTGACTGCTGGCGTAAACAACTGATTATTTGTCACTCCATTATCCCATTGATAACCAACTGCACCAGCTGCTGAAACAAGCGTACTTGATCCCAAACAAATCAGTTGATCTGCACCTGCATTGACAAGTGGTATTGGATTTACAACTAGGGCCGCATCATCGGTATCTTGACAACCATTTGCATCTGTACCAGTAACCGTAAAGGTGAAAGATCCAACAGCTGGAACAAACGATTGAGCATCAATTACACCGCTGTCCCATGTATAATTGACTGCACCCGAACCTTGGTAAGTTACAGCAGTTCCTATACAAACTTCTTGATCTGGTCCAGCAGAAACAATTGGTGGATTGAAAATGGTTACTACCATATTATCTGTGTTCTGGCATCCATTGACATCTGTACCAATAACAGTATAAGTAGTAGTTGCAGCTGGAACAAAAGGAATTGCATCAGTGACACCATTATCCCAACTATAGGAAGTTCCACCTGCTCCATTTAAGGTGACAGATGAATTGGGACAGACTTGCTGATCAAGTCCTGCATCAATAATAGGAAGTGGATATATTGTTAGTGTTTGCTGAAGACTATCCACACATGTATTCGCATTTTCGGCTATGAGTGTAACCGTGTATTGACCAGCAGCTGTATAAGTATGTGAAGGATCAGTTGTACTTGTATGAGCAGAACCGTCACCAAAATTCCAGTCAAAAGTTAATGTTTGAGGATTTGCGCATTGATTTGTGAAAGCAACTGTCTCATTGATACATTCATTGGTCATCAAAAATTGAACAGCAGGTAATGGATAAATTTCGAGGGTTTGCACAATGGTGTCAGAGCAGCCTTCGTTGGATGAACTGATTAATTGAACATCAAAACTTCCAGCAGTTGTAAATGTATGAGTTGGATGTTGAAGCGCAGAAGTTTGTCCATCATCAAAATCCCAACTCCATCCACTCATTGTACCATTCGCTACGGTTGTGGTGTCTGTGAATTGAATGGGCACATTCATACAGGCTGGCGTAAATTGAAAACCAGCTGCGACTGAGGTAGGAACAACTTGGGCGCTTAGTGTTACCGTGCAGTTTCCTTGATTACTAAACGTTGTCATTGTACAGGAATAGATCGATCCAATGACAGGGTTATTGATTGAAATACTAGAAGTAGATGCGCCACCTGGGTTCCAAGAATAACTTTGAAATCCTGGAGGAGCTGTTATCGTTACTGCATTTGATCCTTCGCAGTAGGCAACATCCAGAATTAAAGGCATGCATTCCGCTGAAACATAAGCGTATCCAAAATGTCCAGCTTGACTACAATCTTTTGTAGAAAATTCCACTTGAATAGTTTGACCAATAAATGCAGTAAGATCGACACCAACAATGGTCCAAGGAAGCCAAGTTACACCACCACACGATTGAAAATTCTGACCGGGTTGACCACCATAAACAGTGTAAATTCCACAAGAACCACCAATTTGTGCTCCTGCTTGATTTAAAATGCGTACACGAAATTCGGGTTGTTCTGCTGGTGAATGCCCAGGATCTTCTAATACAACGGCATATTTATAGACAAATAACGCATTACTAGCATCTACGGTCATTTGATAACGTAACTGTTCACCTTGTGCACCAGTTCCATCGTTTCCTAACCGACAAGATGTTGTAGCTCCTGGAGGAATCATATTCAATCCTCCACAACTATAAGGATCAATTCCTTGTGTATTAATGATGGTATGCCTACCAGCCACAATTCCAGGAGTTTGCCCAGGGTTCGTGTAATTTCCTGTAAAACCTTGCCAACCATTAAAATTAGCTTGTGTAAAATCAGCATTGGGGCATCCCTGAGAAAAAAGAGAACCATTAAAGAAAACAAAAGACAACACACAAAGTGCTCTTGTAATGTAGTAGTAAGCCATAAGCTAGTAGTAAGTAAGTGCTACAAATCTACTAATTATATCGACTATCTATTTCAGATTGAAAGAAATATATGTGAAATATATAACTTCTAGTGTTAAATACGTTATTCTTCTGTTTTTGAATAAGTTAACTAAACTTATAGTAACTGAATTTTATCCTTATCTCAATACTGATACATGGCCAACAACCATTTTATGTGCATCATTTTTGGATGTTTTGAATTCAATTTTCCAAGTATAAGTTCCCTCTTGAACGTATTTACCGCCATAGGTTCCATCCCATCCAATTTCAGCATTGTTGCTTTCAAAAACAATCTCACCCCAACGGTTAAAAATGAGCATATTAAAATCAAACGGATCGAAACCAGAGTTGAATACTGGTTGGAAGGATTGATTAAACTCATCACCATCTGGAGTAAAGGTATTTGGAACATAGAAAATCAGTTCTTCTTCAACAACCACAGTTGCATAAGCTGTATCAGTACAACCAAATGGGGAGGTCGCAATCAACTGAATCACATACGAACCGGGATCATTTTCTGGATAAGTATGCGATGGACTAGTTGCTACTGAAGTCTCTCCATCACCAAAATTCCATTGATAGCTAACAGCATTTTGGGAATTATTGTACATCTGTGTAGTTGGATCCAATTCAGACATGATAGAAGGAATTGGAGTAAAACTGGCAATTGGATCGGGACTTACACAAATGTAGTTTTGTAAAACCGTTGTGCCTGTGCATCCTGCCGCAGTCGAAGATGTTAACGTAATATCATAACAGCCAACGTTTACAAAATTTGCTACAACTTGATTACAACCAACTGCTGTAACACCATTTCCAAAATCCCATAAACAATTCACACCACCGCTCAAGTTCGTGAATGTAACTTGCAAAGGCGAACATCCTGCAGTAACATCAGCTGAAAAAGAAGGTATTGGTGCTGTTTCCACTGTAACGGTAACTTGATCTGTATTCACACAACCAGCAGCAGTTGTTGCTGTAACGGTATAGGTTTGAGTTGCTGCTGGAATAAATGCTACTCCATTCACAACACCATTGTTCCATACATAATTTGCTGGATCACCAGCAGCAGAAAGTGTCACTTGTGTTCCTTGGCAAACAGATTGATCTAGACCTGCATTCACCAATGGAAGCGCATGGATTGTCAATGTAAATGTACTACTTGGTGGGCAAGCTGCACCAGGACCAACATAGGTTACATTATACGTTCCAGCAGTAGATGTTCCAATGGTGATCACTCCAGTTGCAGCGTTAATGGATAAGCCTGCTGTGCTTGAATACGTTCCACCAGCAACACCAACTAAATTGGGAGACGTATTTGGATCTGTAATACAATAATCAGTTTGCGGATAAGTAAGTGTTGCGGCTCCAGAACCGTCCATTACACCAGAAACAGTCAAGGCACAACCATTCGCATCTTCAACATCAAAGGAATAATTGTCTCCAACAACAAGACCTCCAAGCACAATATCACCACCACTAGAGCATGTTGTATTCACAAATACAGCTGTTGCAGGAGTCATTGAACCGGGTACAACTGAATATTGTGATCCATCGATTGCGGGAAAACCACCATTAAAGGTTGCAGTTACTTCGCCAGTCGTACAATCTTCCGATTGAACCATTGTCATTTCTGGTAAATACTGAACAGCATAGGGTGTTCCTAAATCATAACATCCAATTGCAGTGTTGGTATAACTATAATACCCGTCAACAATACTGTACATAGTAATTGGAACGAAGTAAACGATGTTATCCGTAAATACACCAGGATAAGCATTAATCCAATACTGATCATTCGTTTCAGCTAAATCTCCATAACCCCAAACACCTAATAAACATGGATCATTAATAACATCTTCATTTGCACTTGGCGTTAAACCAATTGTAGGAGGGCATGAATACACCAACCAACCAATTCCAGGATCATATGTAGGACCAGGGGGATTAAATGCTTCATCTGGATTGGTGAAATCGTTATTTGTATTCACATCTAAATCATCACCAAAACACAAGACATAATCGATGTTACTTTGACCTGAAACTGTTTCAGAAAATGTACCAATATTCGCTGCACAACTGCAATCAGCTACAGCATTGTAAGCAATCGTTTGTGTACAGGCAGGATCATCTGTAAAATAAACAGAAATGGTAGAAGCGGCACCATCAGCTGGAATCCCCGTTATATTGTAACTATAGGTTTGTCCATCTACGAATGGTGGATTGAATGTCTGTGTATAAGTGGTTGTTCCATTATCTACTACAACAACAATTGTTCCTGTTCCTGGATTGTCAATGTATGTGAAATCACCCGAAATTCCGAACGTATTTCCTGGATCGCATGCACTGATATTTGCAGAGAAAAAATCCATTAAACAATCAGAAGGAGGCGTTACAATGGAACAATCAGTAGTTCCCGTACTGGTTCCCAATGTTTGTGCATAAATATCTGTTGCTACTCCTGAAAAGTTGGTGATTAGTACCATATAGTACTCACCTGAAACAGCATTGGGAATATTAATTTCTTCCGTTGCAGCCATATCAAAACTACAATCGACAATATTGCCACAAGGATATGTTCCAAAAATGGTACACAAATCAAATCCTCCACCACCAGTTAGATTGCTACAAGCACTGGATAATGTATTAAATGGGCCCCAGCAAATAAAATCGATGTCTTCGACATTAGAATTGGATAAAGCAATATCAATATTTCCTGATTGATCAATTTGAAGGTAGTACCAAGCTGGATTGGGTTGATCTAACAAACAACCATAATCTGGGCCTGCTTCTGAAATAGTACTTGTAGAAGCGGGAAAAGCCGCACCGTTTTCTGTACAAAAAGGTTCAGCTGTTGCACATGAAGCCCCTTGACCAAAAAGTTGTTGGGAGCAAAATAAAACCAAAGCAAAAACAAGAGTAGTGTGAGTAATTTTCATGATAGTGCTTTATTTAGTAGTAGTGCGTGCAA
Organism: Fluviicola sp.; assembly: GCA_043721195.1. GTDB lineage: Bacteria > Bacteroidota > Bacteroidia > Flavobacteriales_D > Crocinitomicaceae > Fluviicola. Next base: position 11,985 of record JAYSRF010000023.1, read on the forward strand.
TTAAAGCTTCTTTACGTGCTACTGCCCGTTTTCTGTTGGCCGCCATTTTATCAAACCAACCATCTGCCAAGGCTTTTTCACGCATCGTTTGATCATTGTTTACATAAGCAACTTTATTATCAATAGCAGTAATCAATGCATCTAAATGTGCAATTGATTCATTTTCCAACGAATCAGGAACGGCAGTCAACTGTTTAGAGCCAGTTGCTTCAGACTTAATGGGTTTTAATTCTTTAACTTGACGTTCTGTTCCTTGTTGACCAAAAGCCAAAGTTGAAACAAAAAAAGACACAACAAAAAAGTAGCAGTTTTTCATAATAGTATCGTAAGATTAACCTCTTAACGAGTAGTGTTAAAATTGGTTGCCTAAAGTATGATTATTTTAACAAAACAGTGGTTGATTTTCGATGAAAGGCGCAAAATGATCAATAGCGGTAAATAAATTGACCTGATTTACAACAAAATGGATCGAATGTGTGTTTAACTAGATTGCGATCCAGTCTTGGTGTCCTGAAAGCCATTTCAAGGTCTTGTCTTCTTCAGATTCTGGAACGGCTTTGTAATCATATTCCCAATTAGCAACTGCAGGAAGGCTCATCAGAATGGATTCGGTTCTACCACCACTGAAGAGTCCAAATTTAGTTCCGCGATCATGTACCAGATTAAACTCTACGTAACGACCTCTTCTAAGATCTCGCCATTTTAAATGCTCTTCAGAAAACGATTTGTCTTTTCCTAATTTTGCTTGTTCGCTATAAATGATGGGGAAATTACGGCCTAACTGATCGCAGAATTCAAACAATTGTTGCTTGTTCAAATTGGGATGATTGTTCAAGTGATCAAAAAAGATTCCTCCAATACCTCGTGTTTCTTTGCGGTGAGGAATATAGAAGTATTCATCTGCCCACGGTTTAAACTTCGGATAAAACAAGCTATCAAATTGATCGCAAATTGTTTTTAGACGTTCATGAAAAAGGACTGCTTGAGCTGGAATAATATAATGTGGTGTTAAATCAATTCCACCTCCAAACCAGTATTCTCCTGTATTAAGTTCAAAGTAGCGCACATTCATGTGGATAATTGGAACATGTGGATTATGTGGATGCAAAACAATAGAAACACCAGTAGCAAAAAACGATTCACCTTCTAATTGCAATTGTTTTTTCATTACTTCGCTCACTGGACCATGAACGGCTGAATAAGCTACACCACCTTTTTCAAGGACACTCCCGTTTTTAATGGTACGCGTAAATCCACCACCACCTTCTTCACGAATCCACGCATCTTCTGAAAATACTGCTCCTCCATCCATTTGTTCCAATTCGGCGCAAATGTGAAGTTGCAAAGCACGCATTCCTTCAGCAATCTGTTCTTTATTCATGGACTATTCCAACTCTTACAAGTTCATATTCAACATGCTTCAAAATGTATGCTTGGTTATTTTCATATCCATTACCAAGACCAACTTGTTCCATCTCAATGGCATTAATCACTCCTTCTTTAGAAGCTTGTTCCATTAATAAGGTATTGGCAAAGTAGAACATGATATCAAAACCATGCGCTCCGAATTTTGTTAAATCAGATTTGTATTTACGTCTGTATTTACGCACCAATTTTTTCGTTTCAGGAAGTGTATAATTTAAATCATTTGACGAAGCCCAATGCAAATTGTATTTATTCTTCAAAACACCTTTGATATCTTCAAAATTACCCCAGTCTTTTGTTCCAAAAACTGAAATGGTGCCATTTCCTGCTTTAGAACCTGATTTATGCAAGGTATTCATGAATTTCATTGCTGCAGATTTATCACGTGTAGGAACAATAAAGACAGTATTTCCATTTTTACGGATGAAAGCTGCAAGGTCATCTGTTTTAATTTCAATCAACTTAACATTCCCTTTTGCTGGGGAAAGCTCCATAAAACGTTCACGGTAAGCATCATACAACTCTTTGTCCTTGGCATTGCCTGTATTGACTAACACAATTTGATCCTTGCTATGATTCTCTAATGTATATTTCGCTAGAATATGTTGCAAAGTAATATCTGTTGGCATTGCTGCGTAAACGAACGGATTCTCTTTCAAAACGGAACCGTTGCAAGAAGAGGGACAAACCATTCGAATCTTATTTGCTTTGCACCAAGATGCAACAATATCAGCACCTTGTGGGATCAATGGACCGAAAATCAAATCCATTTGTTTCATTTCAGGTTTTTTAAGCAAGTTGACAATTGCTGCGCTGTCATTCTTCGCATCATAGATGTATACTTTGGCATTGAAACCCAATTTTTCCAGTGAATCAATCGCCAATTGAACACCCATGTAAAATTCAGTTGCAATAGACTTGAATCCTTGTTCACCGCCATCTAAGTAAAATGGAAGCATCATCGCAATATTGTACTGATCTTTTTGCTTGAATAACAATTCCTCATCGACCTTTTTGATTTCTTCGATCTCAACAACTTTTCTGATTTCAACTTGCTTGATTTGTTCCTTTTTTAACGGGATCTGAAGTACTTGACCTGGCTTAATATTGGTGGATTTGAGTTTATTGAATTTTTGTAATTCTTCCACTGGTACCATAAAACGCTTGGAAATGGAATACAATGTTTCATGATCCAATACGGTGTGTGAAATGATCGTATCCGAAAAGTTTACTGTTGTTTCGACTTCCTTTACAGGTTGTGTCACGACCGGTTCTTTTACTTGTTCAGTAATTGATTTAAGTGGAATTCGAACCACTTGACCAAGCTTTAATGAAGTTTCTGTACCGGGATTCAGTTTAGTGAATTCTTCTAAAGTACATCCTTCTTTTTTGACCAATTTATAGACTGTTTCACCTTTTACAATTGTGTGCTCTTTGATCAATGTCCCATCTGGATATTTCGCTTCAGCAACACCAGCAGGAATCAGTAATTTCTGACCTTCGGTAAGCCCTTTTTCGACACCAGGATTGGCAGCGATAATGTCTTTCGCAGGAACTTTAAATGTTTCCTGAATTCCCCAAAGTGTATTGCCTGTTTGTACAAAATGCACAATGTATTTCTTCCCTTTTTGGTATTCAAATACTTGGTCCTCCGTTTGAGAAAACAACAGATTTCCCATTAGGAGTGTGCAGATGATCAAAAGATATTTCATAGCCTCAGTTTTATGGTGTGGTTTGCAATTGGTGTGCCATCTTATTCCCACTCAATGGTTGCAGGTGGTTTAGAACTAATATCGTACGTAACGCGGTTGATTCCTTTCACATTATTAATAATGCGATTGGAGATCGTTGCCAAAAACTCATACGGTAAATGACACCAATCAGCAGTCATTCCATCGG
>JAYSRF010000024.1:0-15278 GCA_043721195.1 Fluviicola sp.
CAACAAAAAAAGGACAATACGCAAATGCAAGAGCTAAGAGTACAAGTAGTTTCATATAGTAGGAATTCTGACTGATTTATTTCAGTTATTCGAAATTAAGCAATTTAATAGTGATAATACTGATTCTATTCGATTAGAAACTCTTTTTTGTTTGAACAAACGCAATGACTATTGAACAAGACGAAGAAAGAAATGCGAAACTCAATTTCATTGAGAATCAAGTCGTCTAAAAATTAAGAGGCGATTTTAAACAAAAGTAGGATTGGGTTAAAGACTTTAATTGTATTTTAGAGCATTGATGCAAGATAGTTTGATACCAGCTAGTACTATAAAACAAGCGTTTTATGATTCAACAGAAAAAATCCATGTGATTTCATGTTGGGTTGGCTTATTGTTGAATCTACTATGGTTTGCCAGTGATTACTTCATCATTCCAGCCTATTTTTTCCCGTTTTTGATCTTCAGATTGAGTGTGTCTGTAGTAACGATCTTACTCTTACTGTTTAAAAATCTATTGGGAATCAATATCTATCAGTGCATGTTTGTATTGGTAATCGGAATTGCAGTTCAAAATGCTTACATGTGGAGTGTAATGGATCTTGCACACTTTGAACAACATACATTCGCCTACATGGTCCTGTTTATTGGTGTTGGAATGCTCGTATTGTGGGAAGTTAAATTATCACTGTTGTTGATTGCGATTACTATCATTAGCAATATTGTTTTTTATAAGCTGAATAGTCAATTGACATTAAAAGAATTCATCATCAATGGTGGATTAATGACGCTCACTGTTTTACTTTTCTCTGTGTTTCTGATTCGTTCACGTTACCGTTTGACGTACAATGAAATTAAAAGTAGATTGCAATTAAAGCTCTCTCAAGATCAACTAGAAGCGCAAAATGCTGTGTTAGGAGTTAAAAACAAAGAAATCACAGATAGTATTCTTTATGCAAAAAACATTCAACTTGCATCGATTCCATCTGAAGAAAACTTCAATTTTTGTTTCTCAGATAGTTTTGTGTTTTTTCAGCCAAAAGACATTGTAAGTGGTGATTTTTATTGGGTGTATGAGCGCGATGGAGTGGTGTTTTATGTAACAGCAGATTGCACAGGGCATGGTGTTCCTGGGGGGTTTATGACCATGCTTGGCTTGTCTTTTCTAGAAGAAATCATTGCTGGTAAAAACATTCAAAATCCTGCGGAAGTATTGAATATGCTGCGTGATAAAATCATCAAAGCCTTAAACCAAACAGGGGAATATGGTGAAAGTAAGGATGGGATGGATATTACGATTTGTAGGCTTGATAAAACAACATTGGAATTAACCTTTGCATCTGCGAATAATGATCTGTATTTAATCACTATTGGCGATTCTAATTCTTCTGAGCGACACTTATTGGAGTACAAAGCCAATCGTCAGCCTTGTGGGTTTTACCTCAAAAACGATCCGTTTACAACCCAAACAATCCAACTAAAAAAAGGGGATTGCATTTATACGTTCACAGATGGTTACGCTGATCAGTTTGGTGGACCAAAAGGAAAGAAATTCCGCTACAAACAATTTCAAGAATTGCTAAGTACAATTGTACACCTTGATTTTTCGGAACAAAAATCCATCTTGAGTCAAACAATGGAAAATTGGCAAGGATCAATGGAGCAGGTAGATGATATATTGGTAATAGGGGTGAAGGTTTAAGTTAGATGATCGTTGCAAAACCTCTTCAAAAATTCAACATCCTCATTTATTCTCTTTTGGTAACAATTCAAGGCTTAAATCCGTTCCAAAACGTAGTAAATCAACTCATTCATTGGTGCATCATACCCTTTTGAAAATTCCATATTCGGGCGATTAGCAACTCCCAAACAAATGGTAGCACACTGATGTCCCATCGCTTTACCCAACGCAAATAGAGCAGAACTTTCCATTTCGAAATTCATTACTTTCAATGCATCTAAGCGAAAAGCAGTTAATTGCTCATTGATATCAGCATTACGTACCCCCAATCGCAAGGCTCTTCCTTGAGGACCATAAAATCCGCTACTTGTTACAGTGATTCCACTATGTGTTTTTTCAGAGGAAAGTAATGCTGTTAATTCAGTGGAAGCTTCAGAACAATAAGGTTGAATCGTTGAAGGTAATTTTAAGTGTTGTGTCAGTTGAGCTGCAATGTGTTGTTCCGTTTCTGAAAATTCAAACGGGTAAAAATGTGCTACATTGTCCAATCCATACGCATGTGAAGAAAGAATATAACTGTGAACCGGAATTTCTGGTTGTAAAATTCCACAAGTACCAATTCGGATGAGGTTCAAGGAAGTTAATTCGGATTTGTTGATGCGTTTTTCCAAGTCAATATTCACCAAAGCATCCAGTTCATTGATACAAATATCGATGTTGTCCGTACCTATTCCTGTTGACAGAATCGAAATGCGCTTTCCCTTATAAGTTCCAGTATGACAAGTGAATTCTCGGTGTTGAGAACGGTGCTCAATGGTATCAAAAAAAGCTGAAATAAGCGGAACACGATCTTGATCTCCCACAAGAATAACCGTTGTAGCTAATTGATCGGGGTGTAGTCCCAAATGATAGACACAGCCTTTTTTATCGAGAACGAGTTCAGAAGCGGGATAGTTCATTTAATTGAAAATGTAAAATTGAAAATGTAAAATTGAAAAAAAACTCCATTTTCAATTTTACATTTTCAATTAATAATTAATTCTTGATGCTTCCGAATACTTTGGCTAGAATTTCAGATACACGAGCCATTGGGTCTTTGCGGATTTTATTTTCTTCCAATTCTACCATGTGGAACAATCCAGTAATGGCGCGATCAGTAACGTATTGCGTCAAATCTGGATTTAATTTCTGACCACCAGTCAATGCCATAGCACTGTTGTATTTTGTAATAATAGGATTCCAGTACTCAGTCAATTTAACCGTGCTGATTGCTGCTTCAACTTTCGGTGAAAATGCAGTTACCAATTGCGATTGCGTATTGGTTTGCAAGAAACGCGTTGCAGAACCATCACCACCATTTAAAATGGAAAAGCCGTCCGAAATACTCATTCCTAAGATAGCATTCTTAAAAATAGGTAATGCTTCTTTGGTCGCTTCTTCAGCTGCACGATTTAAACTGGTTTCAAACTTCTCAACTTGACCAGTTAAACCCCATTCCAATGCTTTTTCGCGTACTTTTATGGCATCTGGAGGGAAAGGCAAGCGAATTGCTTCATTTTTAAGGAAACCATCTGTGATAGATGTTAGATTAACCGAATTTTGAATCCCAACTGTTAGGGCTTCTTTTAAACCAGAAATGACTTCACCATTGGTGAGAGCTGGTGTAGAATTGTCAGGAGTTGAAAGCACATCGCTAGCTACTTCATTCAGTACGTCACAGGCAGTTACCGATACAAATACAGCTCCAAATAAAAAGGGAATAATAAATTTTCTCATGATTTCTATTAATTGTTCAAACTTACAAATAATTTTACGCTCTATACCAAAAACAATACCATGATACAAGCAGAGTTAATTTCCATAGGCGATGAGCTATTAATTGGACAAACGGTGAATACCAATGCGTCATGGTTAGGACAACAATTAGCCACCATTGGAATCCGTGTGATTCATACTGCTGTCATAGCTGACGAGCAAGATGCGATTACCGCTGCGTTTGATGCTGCTTTTAATAGAGCCTCATTAATTATAGTAACGGGTGGACTTGGGCCTACCAAAGATGATATCACCAAACACGTATTGTGCAACTATTTTAATACTGAACTGGAAATTAACGAAGAAATTCTAGCACACATTACAGGTTTTTTCACGAAACGAAATCGTCCGATGTTAGAAGTGAATCGTTTGCAGGCAGCTTTGCCAAAATCAGCGAAGGTATTGTTTAATCGACAAGGAACGGCGGCTGGAATGTGGTTTAATAACGCCGATAAAGTTTTGATTTCTATGCCAGGTGTTCCTTATGAAATGAAATCGATTTTCACAGAGGAAGCATTACCTAAAATCAGCGAGCAATTTCAAACAGTTGGATTGTATCACCGCACCGTATTAACTCAAGGAATTGGCGAATCGTTTTTGGCAGAAAGTATTGCAGATTGGGAAGATCGCTTGCGGAATGACGGTTTAGGATTGGCCTATTTACCTTCGCCTGGAATCGTAAAACTGCGATTAACAGCTTATGCAGGTGTTATTGATGCAGATCGTGTTGATTCCTATTTGAAAGAACTAAAAGAGCGTTTACCGATTGCTGTTTATGGAGAAGAAGAACAAACCTTACCAGAAGTGGTGGGAGAATTGTTGCGTCAACGAGGTCAAACTATTGGAACGGTAGAAAGTTGTACAGGAGGAGCAATTGCAGCTTCATTGACGAGTATTTCAGGTTCCTCGGATTATGTTTATGGTGGATTGGTAACTTATAGTAATGCGATGAAATTTCATTTAGCGGGAGTTGATCCATTGATAATTGATGCGTTTGGAGCAGTTTCACAAGAAGTTGTTGAACAAATGGCACTTGGAGGTCGTGAGAAATTAGGAGTAGATTGGTGCATTTCAGTAAGTGGAGTTGCAGGTCCAACTGGTGGGAGTGATGAAAAGCCAGTAGGGACAGTTTGGATAGGAATTGCTGGAAAAGAGGGCGTTTTAAGCAAGCGATTTCAGTTTGGCGATCACCGCGAACGAAACGTGCAAATGAGTGTTCTTTCGGCACTTAACTACCTGCGTTGTGTGCTTTTAGGAATTTTTCCTGAAAAAAAGAACGATTAAACTTGTTCATCTACTAATAATTACTTTTCTTTGCACCCGCTTTTAGAATCTAGGAAAAACAATATACAATGTCGCGAGTTTGTCAATTAACAGGGAAATCGGTAATGGTTGGGAACAATGTTTCTCACTCAAATCGTAAAACTAAACGTAAGTTCTACCCGAATTTAGTAACCAAAAAATTCTACATTCCTGAAGAGGATAGCTATGTAGTATTACGTGTTTCTACTTCGGCTCTACGAACTATTAACAAAAAAGGAATTTCTGCCTGCATGAAAGATGCACGTGAGAAAGGTTATTTAAAGTAAATCCTAGTTCTACCTGTTGTGAAACAGTAGAAAATAAAGAATTAAGAAATGGCTAAGAAAGCAAAAGGAAATCGTATCCAAGTGATTCTTGAGTGCACAGAGCATAAAGAGTCTGGAATGGCGGGAACTTCCCGTTATATTTCAACGAAAAACCGTAAGAATACTCCAGAGCGTTTGGAGATTAAAAAATTCAATGCGGTGTTGAAGCGTTATACAGTACATAAAGAAATTAAATAATATTGCGTCATGGCTAAGAAAGTTGTAGCATCGTTGCAAAAAGGAGGTGGAAAAGAACACACTAAGGTTATTAAATTAGTGAAGTCTGAGAAATCTGGATCTTTTACGTTCAAACAAGAGATCGTACACAACGACAAGGTTAAAGAATGGTTCGCTAAGAACTAATTTTTGAATAAAACTCGAACTATTGTTAACCCCCGTCCCGATGCAAATCGGGATTGGGGTTTTTTGTTTTGAAGTATGGCATTATTTGGTTGGTTTTCGAAAGAAAAAAAAGAGTCGCTTGATAAAGGGCTGGAAAAAACAAAAGATAGTTTTTTCTCTAAACTGACACGTTCAGTAGTTGGAAAGTCTAAAGTTGACAGTGAAGTCCTGGATGAGTTGGAAGAAATTCTCATTACTTCTGACGTGGGGGTAGATACCACATTAAAAATCATTGGTCGTATTGAAGACCGAATTGCCCGTGATAAATACGTGGGTACAGAAGAGCTCAATTCGGTATTGCGGGAAGAGATTTCAGCATTACTGGCCGAACATGATACTTCTGGTCCAACAGAATACGAATTACCTAAACATAATGGCAATCCACATGTGATCATGGTTGTTGGCGTGAATGGGGTAGGGAAGACCACTTCCATTGGTAAATTAGCCCATCAATTCAAATCAGCAGGTAAAAGTGTTGTTTTGGGTGCTGCTGATACATTTCGCGCTGCTGCAGTTCAACAATTGATCATTTGGTCTGAACGAGTGGGTGTTCCCATTGTTCAACAAGGAATGGGGGCAGATCCAGCTTCGGTAGCTTTTGATGCTTTATCTTCTGCAAAAGCACAAGGTGCAGATGTGGTGATCATTGATACCGCTGGTCGTTTACACAACAAGGTCAACTTAATGAACGAGTTAAGCAAGATCAAACGCGTAATGGAAAAAGTAATTCCAGACGCACCGCACGAGATTTTATTGGTACTCGATGGTTCAACAGGACAAAATGCTTTTGAACAAGCCAAACAATTTGCGTTGGCAACTTCGTTAACAGGTTTGATCATCACTAAATTGGATGGTACAGCTAAAGGCGGTGTGGTGATCGGGATTTCAGATCAAATGAGCATTCCTGTGCGATTCATTGGAGTTGGTGAAGGAATGGAAGATCTACAAGTATTTCATCGAGATGCATTTGTAGAATCGATTTTTGGATAAACTTTAGTATGTTTATAGGATTCTAATAAGTAAGGTATGGCAAGCGCAAACGGTAATTTTGACAAAACAATGGGCATCGTAGCCTACATGACACTCATTGGATGGATTGTAGCAATTGCACAAAATGGCAGTAAATCGTATCCTGAAAAACAATTTACAGCTTTCCATTTGAGACAAATGCTCGGTTTAATGATTGTTTATTTAGGAATATGGATCATTCAAATTCCGTTACACTTTATTCCATACTTTGGTTATTTAATATCAACTACTTTGTCATTGGGCGTATTTGTACTTTGGATCATAGGTGTTGTTGGTGCTGCCAACGGAGACAAAAAACCATTGCCTTTGATTGGTGAACCTGTGCAAAAGACGTTAGGGAAGATGTTTGATTAGTCTTGCTGCGTTTTGTAGTGGTGAGGTTTATTAAAGATTGATAACAATTTTATAGTTACAAAAAGGGGGTTTAAAGAACGTAACTTTTTATACTATTTTTTTTCAATTGGTTCAATTTGTTGATTTCAAAAGTATCATTGATCCACTACCCATTTGGAGCACTATCTGTTTAGAATTAAATGATCATTTTTTGCTTATTCATTTTATTCGAATGACTTTATATCTTCTAGATTGAACGGCAATAAATTTAGTTTTCGCAGGGATCAAATAAATGTATTTGGAGTCGATTTGCATTCCTTTTAACTCGCTTGTAAGAAGAAAAGAACATCTCAATCCTTTTTTTTTAAGTTCAAATACAGAAAAATCTATCTGACAATCATAAAAGGTTAAAACAGTATACTTCACGCCATTTATAACGGAATCATTGACACCTATTGAATCTGGAAAAGAACCATTGATTGCCTCAAATAGATACTCTTTTATTATACTGTTATCTGGCCTATAACTGTATATTCCATCCAGATACTTCTGCGAAAAAACACCGTGACTTACTCCTAAAGTAATCGTCAAAAGAAATAAAGCTCTTCTTTTCATGATTAATGACCTATTGTTTTTTTATTAAGACATCAGGTAAGATTAGCATATCCTGACGCTTGTGATTTACCATTCTATTTGTTTTTCCTATTCGGTATCCACGAAGGAGTGCCATTTGTAATACTTCCAGTGTTAGTAGATCCATTCCTAAAAATTCATGTATGGATCGTCTATGTAATTAGTAGGTAAGGCGATTAGTATGTAAATGCACATTAATACAATGATCAAAATACTAATCCAGTTCCATTTTATTGAGATGAATAAGATTGAGATAAAAATCGTATAAGCAAGACTTATTTTCTCCAAAATAGGCATCCTATCGATATGATCACTAAAGCCCAAAAGAAAAAGACATGCTTCAAGAAAAGAATTCCAGTGCAATGAATGACACTTCATTTCAATCAAAACAATTAATATAAAGAGACATACAATGACTATTTTGTGAGATAATTTCATGTCATTTCAACTGATTAGTGAGTTTCAATACAATTATAGATGATTTCTACGGAGAACAATGATTAATTGATTCTGTTATCTCAAAGAAAGAAACGGACAATCTAATTCCAATGTTTCCATTTAGCGTCTTGGTTTTGATCTATTAATGAAGATTAATAGCATCCATCAGTCATTTCTAGTGCTAAAATCGGTAGCTCAGACATTCATCCACTTACACCAAGTTTTGTTAACAAAATCACACTTATTCGCTTTCGCTAATATTTATCAACAATGTATTTTTTTTTCAACGATTTTTTTTGAACTTAATTTAAACGCATTTCCTTTATTAATCATTGTTTTAATGAATGGTGAATTCGATCTGGGTTGAATAATTGAGTCAAATTGTTCAAAATAAAACCACTATATCAATTTAGTAGCTTTTTTTTATCAAATGAATTCAGTAATATTGGTACGCTAAACTAAAAAATGAAAACTATGAAGAAGGCAAATCTCCATTTGTCGGTCGCATTGCGTTTGCTGTATATTCAGTTAACCTGCAACTTTAATTACTGTTTACAGGTAGTTACTTCTTCTAAAAACTCCAAAATTTTATTTCTATGAAAAAAGAACTACTACGCAGGTTACTCTTGCTTGCTGTATTTTTGCCCTCTTTCTTGTTCGGGCAAGACAATGATTCCAACTGGGTTCACATGATGTCTGACCCAAATGCTAATTTCTACGAGGTTCAAGCTGCTTTCAATAACTATTGGAAAGATAAAACAATCGAAAAAGGAAAAGGTTACAAAGCATTTAAACGATGGGAGAATTATATGGAACCGCGTGTTTACCCAAGTGGTAATATGACGCTTCCCTCTTTATCCTATCCGAATTACCTAGAATGGTTATCGCAAAATCCAGATACTCCTTCTCCAAACGCTTTTTTAGGGAGTTGGTCAGCACTTGGTCCATTTGGTACTTCTGCAGGTGGTGGTGCCGGACGAATCAATTTTGTGCGTTTTGATCCTACCAATTCGAATACAATTTATGTTGGTGCTCCTGATGGTGGTTTGTGGAAATCAACCAATGGTGGTACTTCTTGGTCAACGAATACAGATCAACTCACTGTAATAGGATGTACTGATGTAGCAATTGATCCTACCAATACACAAATTATGTACCTTGCAACTGGTGACGGTGAAGCAGGTGATTCCTATAGTGTTGGTGTATTAAAATCAACTGACGGTGGCGCAACATGGAATACCACTGGTTTAAACTGGGCAGTGTCCTTGGGAAGAAGAATCTCACGATTATTAATGGATCCAACCAATTCACTGGTTCTAATTGCTGCAACAAGTAATGGAATGTACCGAACAACGGATGGAGGTACCACTTGGACACAAACAAGTACGGGTGCATTTCAGGATGCAGAATTTCTTCCAGGAACACCGAATACAGTTTATGCTTCAGGTACTATTTTTCGCAAATCAACCAATAATGGCGTCACATGGACAACGATTACTTCTGGATTACCAGCTTCTGGTGTAGAACGTATTTCAATTGCGGTGACTGCTGCGAATACTGCTTATGTCTATTTATTAATTGGCCGCTCTTCTGACCAAGGATTATTAGGGATTTATCGCTCTACAGATTCAGGAACAACTTTTACAACACAAAAAGGTCCTACAGGTCCAAATCTCTTGGGATGGAACTCAAATGGTGCTGATGGAGGTGGTCAGGCTTTTTATGATTTGGCAATTGCCGCTTCACCAACAGCTGCGAATACTGTAATTGTTGGTGGTGTAAATACATGGCGCTCTACTGATGGTGGAGTAACTTGGGTAATCAATTCTCATTGGACAGGTTCAGGTGCTCCTTATGTGCACGCAGATTGTCACGCGATCGAATACTTACCTGGATCTTCAACCACTTATTTTATCGGACATGATGGCGGTATTTCGAAAACGACGAACAGTGGAACCTCTTTTTCAGATCTTAGTGGAAACATGCAAATTGCGCAACAATACCGCATTGGGTTATCAACAACGACAGCGGGAAGAGTTCTTGCTGGACATCAAGATAATGGAACTAACCTCTTAAGTGCAGGTGCATGGAGCGAAGTGTATGGCGGTGATGGAATGGATTGTTTTATAGACCGAACGAATGATAATACATTGTTTGAATCCTATGTGTATGGAGATTATAGAAGATCAACGAATGGTGGTGGTGCATGGACAACCATCAACACCGGACTCCCAAGTGGAGATTGGTTATGCCCTTGGCATCAAGATCCTGTAACAGCAGCTACGCTTTATGCAGCTGGTCGAGCAGCACTTTACAAAACGACTAATTCAGGAACAAATTGGGCTGCTGTTGGCACTCCTACAGGTACAGGTAGTGTGTTAGAATTTGTTATTGCTCCGAGTAATAATCAAGTCATCTACGCAGTAAAGCAAAATGCCATTTCAAAATCGACCAATGGAGGTACTTCTTTTACGAATGTAACAGGAACTTTACCAGTTGGAACTGCTGCCATAACAAATGTAACTGTTTCAAGTACGGACCCGAACATGGTTTGGGTTACTTTTTCAGGTTACTCGGCTACTACTAAAGTCTATAAATCCATCAATAGTGGTACAACATGGGTGAATACAAGTACTGGATTGCCGAATGTACCGTGTAATACAATTGTTTACCAAACTGGTGCAGCAAATGATGTGGTGTATGTAGGAACCGATGTAGGTGTCTTTTATATGGACAATACGATGAGTACTTGGGTGAATTACATGACTGGTTTACCACGTGTATGTATTCGCGATTTGGAAATTTTTTATCCTACATCTAAAATTCGTGCAGGTACATTTGGTCGTGGTACATGGGAAAGTGGTCTTGCTGCTGCTGGTGCTTTTGCTCCAATTGCTGAGTTTTCTGGGCCACAAACAATATGTGTAGGTAACACGGCCACGTTTACTGATTTATCTTCGTTTGCACCAACGTCTTGGTCTTGGTCTTTCCCAGGTGGAACTCCAGCAACTTCAACTGCTCAAAATCCAACAATTACCTATTCAACTGCCGGAGTTTATAATGTTAGTTTAACGGCAACAAATGCAAATGGGTCAGACCCAGAAGTGAAAACAGGGTACATTACTGTACTTGCTGGATCTGGGGTTGCGTTGCCTTTAACTGAAGGATTTACAAGTGCTACTTTCCCACCAACAAACTGGTCTATTGTAAATACCAATGCCTCTACTACTTGGGTGAGAAGTGGAACTGTTGGAAATGCTCCAACTGCTGGAAATTCAATGGTCTTTGATAACTTTAATATCAATGATGGAGATGACGATGAGGTGCGTGTAAGATCAGTTACTTTAACTGGCTTAACTTCTGCTCAATTGGCGTTTGATGTCGCTTATGCTCCGTATGATGCGACGAACTTTGATGGATTAGAAGTACTAGTGTCTACCAATTGTGGAGGGTCTTTTACTTCAGTTTACTCAAAATCAAATACAACTTTAGCAACTGCTGCTGCAACTACCGCATCGTTTACTCCAACTGCAGCGCAATGGAGAACTGAAACAGTCAATCTGACTCCTTATATCGGTCAAACGAATGTCATTGTTGCGTTTAGAAATCTATCAGGTTATGGAAACCGCTTGTTTGTAGATAATATCAATATTACTGGTGTCGCAGTTGTTACGACTCCAACAGCAAGTTTCACAGGAACACCAACGACATTGTGCGCTGGACAAACAGTAACGTATACGAATACCTCAACTGGTTCACCAACTTCTTATGCTTGGACATTCGCAGGTGGAACTCCATCAACTTCTACTGCTACCAATCCAACGGTTACTTATGCAACCGCAGGAACGTATACCGTTGCGCTTACTGCAACAAATGGAAGTGGCTCAAATACGTCCACTCAAACAAATTATATTACTGTAAACCCAATCCCTGCAACACCAACTATTAGTGCAGGTGGTCCAACAACATTCTGCGCAGGTGGTAATGTTGTTTTAACATCTTCATCACCAAGTGGAAATGTGTGGTCAACGGGTGCAACAACACAATCAATCACAGTTTCAACTAGTGGAACGTATACGGTTGCAGTTACTACAGCAGGATGTACATCAGGAACATCTGCAGGAACAACGGTTACTGTAAATCCAATTCCAGCAACTCCAACCATTAGTGCAGGTGGTCCAACTACTTTCTGCGCAGGCGGATCAGTGGTGTTGACTTCATCTTCTGCTAGCGGAAATGTCTGGTCAACGGGTGCAACAACGCAATCAATCACGGTTTCTACTGCTGGAACATATACAGTTACAGTTACTATAGCAGGTTGTACATCAGCAACATCTGCAGGAACAACAGTTACAGTCAATCCAATTCCCACAGCTCCAACAATCTCGGCAGGTGGACCACTTACTTTTTGTGCAGGTGGAAATGTTGTATTGACCTCTTCATCAGCTAGTGGGAATACGTGGTCAACTGGTGCAACAACGCAGTCAATTACAGTTTCAACAAGTGGAACATATACAGTTACCAGAACGAGTGGTGGTTGTACATCGTTAGCATCAGCTGGAACAACCATCACAGTAAATCCAGTTCCAGCAACCCCAACCATTAGTGCTGGTGGCTCAACCACATTCTGCGCAGGTGGAAGTGTTGTGTTAACATCATCTTCTGCGAGTGGAAATGTGTGGTCTACTGGTGCAACAACACAATCAATTACAGTTTCAACAAGTGGAACATATACCGTTGCAGTTACAACAGCAGGTTGTACTTCAGCTACATCGTCAGGAACAACGGTTACCGTTAATCCAATTCCAGCAACTCCAACCATTAGTGCTGGTGGCTCAACTACTTTCTGCGCAGGCGGGAATGTTGTGTTGACTTCATCTTCAGCTAGTGGAAATGTTTGGTCGACTGGTGCAACAACACAATCAATCACGGTTTCAACAAGTGGAACATACACAGTTGCAGTTACAACGGCTGGTTGTACATCAGCTACTTCAGCTGGAACAACCGTTACTGTGAATCCAGTTCCAACAACCCCAACAATTAGTGCGGGTGGTTCAACAACATTCTGCGCAGGTGGATCAGTTGTGTTGACATCATCATCAGCTAGTGGGAATGTGTGGTCGACGGGTGCAACAACACAATCAATTACAGTTTCTTCAAGTGGAACATATACGGTTGCAGTTACGACGTTAGGTTGTACTTCAGCTACATCGGCTGGAACAACGGTTATTGTGAATCCAGTTCCAGTAATTGCGATTGGCACAGTTACGAATCCTACTGCTTGCGGAACATCAACAGGTAGTATTCAAGTAACTGGTTCTGGAACAGGAACATTGAGTTGGATAGGTACTTCATCAGGATCAATTGGTAGTACATTGCCATCATCGATCTCAAGTTTAGGAGCAGGATCTTATTCGATCACTTTTACGAGTGCTGCTGGATGTAGTTCGAATACACTTTCACAAGGGTTAAACGATCCAACTCCACCAACAACACCAACCATTTCGGCGAATGGAGCAACAACGTTTTGTGAAGGAGGTTCTGTTACTTTAACATCATCTTCTGCAACTGGTAATACGTGGTCTACCAATGAAACAACACAATCAATTACAGTAACATCATCAGGTAACTATGCAGTTACATTTACCAATGCTGGAGGATGTTCTTCTACATCAGTTGCAACAATTGTCACGATGAATAGTAATCCAGCTGCACCAACAATTTCTGAAGGAGGTTTAACTACTTTCTGCGAAGGTGGTTCGTTGGTATTAACTTCGTCTTCTGCAACAGGAAATACATGGACTACAAATCAAACAACTCCTTCTATTACCGTAACAACTTCTGGTAATTATGGAGTGACTTACACAGATGGAAATGGATGTTCTGCGGTTTCAGCATTGACGAGTGTTACCGTAAATCCAACGCCAACAGTAACGTTTGATACATTAGCAAGTATATGTATTTACAATTCAGCAATAACCTTAACTCAAGGAACTCCAGTTGGTGGAGATTACAGCGGAAATGGCGTAAGTGGTGGTCAGTTTGATCCAGCAGCAGCGGGACTTGGAATTAGTACGATAACGTATGATTATACAGATGGAAATGGTTGTGCAAATGCTGCAACGGCTGATATCTTAGTTGATGGTTGTTTAGGAATAACGGAGACTACGAATACGGCTATTCAAGTATTCCCAAATCCTTCAACAGGACTATTGACTATAAATACTAGTATCACGCCAATTGTTCGTTTGATTGTCTTTGATTATGCAGGTCGTAAGGTAGCCGAACAATCTGGTAATTCAACAACAACTCTTTCCGTTGATTTAACGAAAATGGCAGATGGAATGTACACATTTGAAGTTATTACTTCCAATGTAATTCAACGTTTGCCTGTTATGATTCAACACTAAAACATACTTTAATAGAAGAAAAAGCTTGTCCAAATTGGGCAAGCTTTTTTTTTAGAGTCTGTTTGAATAATCGATTTCAGGTTGCTAGTTGTTTCAAATTCACCTCATGCAAGAATCGCAAGTCATAAGCCAAACAAATAAAGGTTAATCAGTTTATTAACAATTTGTGCATTTTTTTGTTGTATTTAAAACAATTATTTTTCGTTCAACTATTTTAATTCTCATTAAAATTCTGTAATATTGGATTGCTAAAACTAAAAAATGAAAATCATAGAGCTGACGTTCTCCAATTCGTCGACTTTATCTCTGATTGCACCTAAACTGCTTCTGGGCAAGAAACGATCAATTGATATCCTTCTTGGGTTTTCTCTTATTTTCTATTTCCCCCAAAAACTACTCTATGAAAAAAACTACTACATGGCTTAAGCTTTGCCTTCTATTAGTATGTGCCATTGGTTTTAAACAAACCATAAGTGCCCAGATTGTTCGATGTTACACAGATGAGCAGCACGCAGCACGAATGGCTGAGCATCCAGAACAAGAATCTACTCCTGAATTTGAAGCTTGGGTACAAGAGGCAATTACCAATATGGATCAAAGTAAAATCATTGGAGGTGTATATCAAATTCCAGTAGTTGTACATGTTATCCATTCAGGTGAAGCAATTGGAGTAGGTACGAATGTTTCCCAAGCGGCCATTCAATCACAAATTGATGTCTTGAACGAGGATTTTCGGCGTATGTTGGGAACAAATGGATACAATACACATCCTGCTGGTGCAGATACCCAAATTGAATTTTGTTTGGCGCAACGTAGACCCGATGGATCAGCTTTTACGGCAGGACAACCAGGTGTAAACCGTATTTTGTATTCCACAATTGGGGCTACTGCTCCACCTTTTTCTACGGCCTA
>JAYSRF010000025.1:0-15206 GCA_043721195.1 Fluviicola sp.
CGAAGAGGAGTCATTCGCAATCGAAGATGCAAGAATTGGTAAATGAGTTTGAAAAGTCGTTGTAGTAGTGGAAATCTTCAACCTTAAAAGAACAAAATAGGGGTAACTAAAAATGGAGAAAGACTTTCGCCGTATCTCCATTTACCTTTTAACACCTAACACTATTCACTTTTAACCTATCACTTTACTTTAGCCAAAAGAAATGCCACTATTTGGTAAATCAAGCAAAAATCCCTATTATCAAGGGTTCTAGCGAATCCCAATATTTATAGCGTACAATTTAGTCTTCAAAAACGAAGGATGTCTCTTCAAAAACGAAGTACAAAACGGTGAAGGTCTGAGAAGAATGTAAAATCGAACTCCGATTAATGCATACGCCCCTTGATTGTATTCGCAATCGTATCTTCTAATGGCGTAAATTGAAAATCGGGAAAGGCCGCTAACACTTTTTCATTGGAATACAGAGTTGTTCTCATTGAACTGGCAGCAGATTCTTTGGTAATCGTTGGTCGCTTTCCAGCAAATCGGGCTGCAATCCCTGCCAGTCTCCAAGCTAATTTCACCAAGAACGGGCCAGCTTGTTTTGAAGGTGCTTTCACATTCAACTGTGCGCAAATTTGATCAAACAATTCTTTGAATTTGAGATTCTGTCCTGTAACCAAATAGCGTTCACCTGATATTTCTTGTTCGATTAAGCGGCGAATGATCGTTGCAACATCACGGACATCAACAAATGCGTTCCCTCCAGTTGTATAATAAGACAAACCATTGTGCAACGTTCGCATGATTTTGAGGGAACTTTCATCCCAATTACCTGGACCAAATAACACACTAGGGTTGACAATTGCAGCTGGAAGACCTTCTTCAATGCCGCGCCAAACTTCTTTTTCAGCACTGTATTTTGAGAGCGAATAACCGGTTGCTTTTTCATTTGCGTTCCAATGATTTGTTTCTCTTCGAATGTGATCATGGTAATCCGTATCACTTCCCACAGCAGCTGTTGAAGAAACATAGATCAATTGATTGATGCCAATATGAAGTGCCGTATTGACCACGTTAGCAGTTCCAGTTCTATTTTGAGCAAACAAACGACCAAAATCTCGGCGATGAAACGAAACCAACGCAGCGCAATGGACTACTTTTTCACAACCAGTCATGGCATCTTCTAACTCTATCAAATCGAGTATATCACCTTGAAACCATTCTATCTTACTTAAAAGAATTGAAGCTGTTTCAGGATGATAAAATTGGATTAAATCAACCACAATTTTCTTCCTGCTTTCCGAACGAAATAGTGCACGAACGTTATATCCATTGGCTACCAAATCACATACTACGTGCGATCCTAAAAGTCCAGTTGAGCCAGTTACCAAAATCATACTACGAAGTTACACATGTCTTTCAATCAAGCGGTATTTTTGATCTGTTAAATTTCGATTCGAATATTTCATGGGAATTAATGAATATTTTAACACTTCGATGAAACAGATTTTTTGTTCAGGACACAACACTGTCGTATCTTTGAACTATGAAACTAAGAATACTACTACTTAGTGTTATGACAGTCATAATGCTATCTTCTTGTGAATCGGAATACCAAAAGCAGCTAAACAATGCTAAAAGTTTAGTGGAACAGGAAATGGAAATTCGCTCTACACTCGATTTGAGTATTGCGCCTTCTCCATCCGTTCGACAAACCTTAACGGAACTCAAAAATGACATTGCTTTTCATGCTCACTTATCTGGAAATGAAGAAGTGTTTTTCAAAGAATTGACTGGCTATAAAATAGAATTAATGTCAATCGATAATTTCGGTCAAGAAGTCTTATTATCAAAATACCCTTAACTAAAATTCTAATTCGACTACCGGATTCCACAACACTTCTTGAAATCGTTGAATTTGATCATTTTCTACTACAATTCCTTCTAATTCCAAACGTCGTTGCATTTCATCTGGATCACTAAAATGCATTTTACCCGTTAACAATCCTTGTCTATTTACCACACGATGAGCTGGGATTTCTGGATGACCGTGCGCAGCGTTCATTGCCCAACCAACCATTCTACTTGACCGTTTTGCACCCAAATAATTCGCAATTGCACCATAAGAAGTCGCGCGTCCACTAGGAATCAGCTTGACTACTTCATAGACACGCTCGAAAAAATCGGCATTTTGCTCAGAAAGTTTTATTGGCTTCATGATGGAAAGTTACGAATCATTTTATAAAGTTGGTGTAACGAAAAGGAAGCAGACTGTTATACCAAAAAACAGGATTATGAAACGCATATTTGCAGTCGGATTACTTGCACTGGCACTCCAGGCAAACGGACAAGAAACTACTGAAACGGAATTAGGAAAGGTAGATGAGCAAAACGCTTGGGATTTACGCTGTTACCCGAATCCAACGAGTGATTTATTGATTATCAAATCATCCAAGGAAATTAAAAGTATTGAATTCTTTGACATCAATGGGAAAGAAATTAAACCAACGGGAATGCCGAATGAATGTTATTCTTTGAGTGAATTGCCTTCAGGTTGGGTGTTTTTATTGGTGGAAAGTGTGGATGCTTTTATTGAGAAGAAAAATGTGTATAAGCAGTAGATGGGAGTTTGACAGTTCAATGAGTTTGGTGAGTTTTTGAGTTAGACAGTTCAGGAGTTTGGTGAGTTTTTGAGTTAGACAGTTTGGTGAGTTAGACAGTTTGGTTAGTTGGAACTTCGTATTTCGACTACACTTCGTTACGCTCAATGTGGCTCAGTTCTTGAGTTTGGTGAGTTTAGGAGTTTTTTGAGTTAGTGGCTCCTAAATTCAACCATTCCTTGAATTATTGGAAAACGTGTTTAATGTAAGTACTATTTTATTTTTTTGATTGAACTCAAAATCGTTCGCATTTTTATGGAATCTGATGGTGTAGAATTAACCTTTGAAAGGTGAATATTAACAAACATTTCCTTATCTATTAACGAATAAGCATACATGTGTTTTTGCTTTATTTTCATTCCATTTATTTCAGGAATATCATTTTGTCGAAAAATAAAATCATCTGTCATCTCTCCCCAGCTTGAATTGTTTTTTTCATATTTGGAAAGATTCGAATTTTGACTAAAAAAGATAAATGGAATTGCAGAATTTGCTTCTTTACCGAATGGTTCAACCATTTCTTTCTGTTCTGTTTCATTCAATTTATAATATAAAACTGAGCACGTAATTGAATCTTTTGAAGTAGCCATAAAATACAAATCAGTTCCTTACCACTCTTTTGAAAATTCACCAAAAGAATGACTTAACATGGTTATTTTAGCATTTTCTTTTTTGGGGTAGGAGAATTCAATTGGCGTTGACTCGTCAGAAGTAAACGAAAACAATGCAATTATTGCTATAAAAATCAACGTATTTCTTGTCTTTGTTATCATATCGAATGTCTGTTTATTGAATTATCTAGGTGTGTATCTTCTCTATCCCAAACGAAAATATCACCATTCCCTGTTCGTTGCGCTCAAGTTTAGATCTATTTCTCCAAAGGTGAGAAAAAAATGATACTATCTGAAACAAAAGATTCTTCCTGGTCAAAACCAATTTTCCAATTCATCTTTTTAGGGTCATATTTTCTATTGGTGATTTTACAAATTGTAACGTATTTTTCTTCCTCTGTCCATTTTCGAATAGTATACACTATTGCTTTATGGGGTTTTATGAAGTCAACAATAATTTTTAATGCTTTATTTCTACTCATATCAGTTGGAGCAGAAATAGAAATCGCAGTTTCTAGATGATCATTCTCATTGATATATAGTTTGTTTTTTAAAAAGTCGACTAAATCAGCTTCTTTAATTTCAATTAAACTATCCGGCGTTAGATGCAGGTAAGGTGGTTTTGTTAAATCCAACCCCGTTCCACACATATAAAAAACATAATTGTTGTGATAAAATAGTTGAGAAGAATTGGTAAGGATGAAGTTGTGATGTCCGTAGAAGAATCTTGGTAATTCAAGTATAACCTTGGTTTTACTAGTATCAGGATTTTTGATTACAAAGTACTCTTCGTCCTTGTTGTTATTGGAACATGAAAGCAGAAATCCAATTACAATCATCAAAGCGAACTTATTACTCATGCTTCATCTTTTCTAGTTGGATCACTTCACCATTTTCATAAATGTCATCCACATGATTTTGAGGTCATGGCCAACAGTTGGATTGGCTAAATAGCGTTTATTGAGTTCGATTTTGGCTGGCATCACTTCTTCGATATAGGTTTTTCGTGGATCAGCAGATTGACCGAGTAATTCATTTTCTTTAAAGTATTCCAAGGAAGCGTAATCGGTAATTCCGGGTTTGATGGATAGAATGACGCGTTGTTCTTCCGTGTAGAGATCAACGTATTCTTGCACTTCTGGTCGCGGTCCAACAATGCTCATTTCTCCGCTCAAAACGTTTAAAAATTGCGGAAATTCATCCAATTTCACCTTTCTGATAAACAAACCAACACGTGTGATTCTTGGGTCGCGCATACCTACTGTGAGTTGTCCCAATCGATCTGCGTTTTTACGCATGGTACGGAATTTCCATAAACGAAAGGTTGTTCCGTGTTGCCCCACTCGTTGTTGTCGGTAGAAAATTCCTCCACGACTTTCAATAGCAATAAATAGTGCAATCAGCAACCCAACAGGTAAAAAACACACTAGAATTAGGGTTGAAACAACGATATCGAACAGGCGTTTCATCCGATCACTTGTTGAACAGCGTTTTTCACAGCAGTAATCACTTGCTGTACTTGTTCATCTGTCAAATCAAAATAAACGGGCAAGGTGATTTCATTGGCATATTTATTCCACGCTTCTGGATAATCTTCCATGCGGTAACCACGCGATTTATACGCCGTTAAAATGGGCAAGGGTTGGAAATGCACATTTACAGAAACATCTTGATCAAAAATAGCTTGCATGATCGCATCTCGTTGCGGTTCTGTTACTCCAGCAATCCGCAGTAAATACAAGTGGTAACAGGATTCTTTCGTTGCCGTTTTATAAAGTGGTTGAATCGCCCAGTTCTCTGCTGAAAAACCTTGATCGTACAACCGGAAAATTTCTTTTCGACGATCCATGTTTTCTTGGTAACGATCCAATTCTACCAACCCCAATGCGGCTTGAATGTCTGTCATGTTGCACTTAAAACCTGGTTCGGTGACATCGTATCTCCAATTGCCTTTTTGCGCTTTTGCCATGGCATCTTTTGATTGACCATGTAAAATTTTAACGCACAAATCTTTGTAAATGGCATCGTGATCGAATGAATCGGGTAAATTGATCAACATGGCTCCGCCTTCAGCAGTAGAAAGGTTTTTTACAGCATGAAAAGAGAAACAAGTCAAATCGGCTAAACTCCCGGAACGTTTTCCATTGAGCGTTGCACCAAAACTATGCGCAGCATCTGCCATGAGAATGATGCGTCCTAATTGGCGTTGAAAATCGTTGTTGGGTTGAAATTGATCTTTTAATTCTTCTATTAATGCATAAAGCAGATCGTAATCGCACGGGAAACCAGCAATATCTACTGGCATAATTGCTTTTGTTCGTGGCGTAATTGCTTTTCGAACAGCTTCAACGCTCATGTTAAAATCAGCTGGATTCAGGTCGACCATAACAGGTGTTGCTCCTGAATGGATAATGACATTGGCACTTGCACAATACGTATAAGCGGGCAAAATCACCTCATCACCTGGACCAATTCCCCACCAATTGAGCAATACTTCCATGCCGGCTGTCCATGAATTAACGGCAACCGTGGTTTTATTTCCACAATAGGCTGTAATTTCTTTCTCAAACAACTTCGTACGAGGTCCTGTTGTGATCCAACCACTTTTTAGTGCGGCAGTTACTTCATCAATAACACGTTGGTCAATACGAGGGGGAGAAAAAGGAATCATTCGATGCGTATTTAGTTAAAATATGGGGTAAAATTAACCAATTTAGGAGAGTTATTGGACTTGTATTAATTCGAACTGATCAAAAATCCAATTATGGCAACCCCTAACCCGAAAATGGAGAAAAAGATGATTCCTTTTAATTTTTTTCTTCGTCTTTCTTTTTCCGTTAAAGCCGGTTTCTCAGGAGCAACAATTACTTCCGGTTCTTCTTCTGGTTCTTCTGAAACAGTTACCTCAATGAGCTTAGGTTTTCTCCAGGTGTACGACCAAACTGCCAACAAAAGACCAAGCAACAATACACAACAGAAAATAAAAAAAGGTATCTCAACAATAGGAAACGTGAAAAATAGAATCATTGCAGCTGCAACAGTAAAAAAAACAGAGAGTGCAATAGCTCGTTTTTTTTGCATTCTTTTCAGTTTTTGTAATTCTTCCTGAGTCGGTTCCCTTTTTATTTGCTTGGCCTTTTCTGCTTTATCAGCCGATTCTCGAGCTTTTTTCGTTTTATTAATTTTGGATGTTTCTGCTGCAATAAACGCTAAAATCAGAACCAACAGCATTAATAGTATGACGACTGAAAAATATAGCATCTTGCTAGCACTTGCTGTCGCAGAAAAACTGATGAAGCCAGGAATTAAAACTGCCAACAGCAGCAATATAAAAACTGCAATTACAATTATTTTGACCGTTTTTTGTCGTTTCAGATTTGGCTCTTTTTCAGGATCAGCATGTTGTTTGTTTTGCCTTCCTTTTTTAAGCGTATCGGTAACAATTGGAAGCATCAAATCAACTGATTCAGCTACTGGTAGTATTTCGACTTGCGGTTCAACAATCGAATCTTGAAAAAGCAATGGAACACTTGTTTGTCTTACTAATTCTGGTGAATCAGGAGCAATTGCCTGAATAGAATCTACAGCAGCTAATTCGCGTGTTTGTTTGGTCTTGGCAGTATTTGTTGAAGCGTGAATTGGCTTCCGAAATGAAACATACCACCCTTTTTGATGGACCCGTTTTTGAATGGTACATTGGGAAAGTGTTGCAACGGTTAGCACTAATAAAACAAGGAATTTACCTTGGTGAAAAAGGTTTTGGTTAATTTGTCTCATTTATTACTCTATTCTTCTCATTTCAAAAATGGTGTTAATTCAACTACCGTGCAACTTTTTCTAAGGTATCCCAACCGTACTTCATTTGAAATGAATCCAATTTATTGCTGACTCAATGCATACAAAACAATCATTGATACAATTGCGGCCAAAAACACGTAGCCAAAAATGGCTTTTTTGAGTTTCTTTTTTCGGAGTTCTTCATCGGATAGTTTAGGCTTATCAGGCGCAACAATGACTTCTGGTTCCTCCGATTCCTCAATAACTGTTATCTCAATGGGTTTCGATTTTCGCCAAGCAAACGACCAAACTGCTATCAATAATAGCGTATACATGAAGAAACTGAAGATCAAAAAAGGTAACTCAGCTGTTGGTAAAGTGAAGAATAGTATAAGCCCAACAAAAACTGTAATCACAATTGTGAGAAGAATAGCGTGTTTCCTTCTTTCTTTTTTCAATTGAACCAGCTCTTCTTCCGTTGGTTTTCTTTTTATTTCCCTGGTTTTCTTTCCTTTTTTTTCGGCAATTCTTTTGGCATTATTTTTTTTTCTTTTCGGTTCGCTAATGGCTAAAATCAGGAGGAGTAAAACAAGAAAAAACAAACCAGCCGTGAAACCAAGCATCTGAAGAACGGTTCCTGTAGCGGTTAAACTGATGAAGCCAGCAATAAGCATAGTTAACATCAGTAATACATAAACTGAAATCACAATCGTTTTGATCGTTTTTTGTCGTTTCAGATTTGGTTCTTTTTCAGCCTTCGAACGTTGTTTATGTTGACTTCCTTTCTTAAGCGTATCGGCTACAACTGAGGAAATCTGACCCAATGATTCAGCAACTGGTAGTACCTCGACTTGTGATTCAACAATCGAATCTTGGAAAAGCAATGGAACAGTTGTTTGCCGCACTAACTCAGGTGAATCAGAAGCAATTGTATGCACCGAATCTACGACAGCTAATTCAAGTGTTTGTTTCGTCTTGATACTGTTTGCTGAAGCGTGGATTGGCTTCCGAAAAGAAACATACCACCCTTTTTGATGCACCCGTTTTTGAATGGCGCATTGGGAAAACATCGAAACAATGACCAACAAGCCAACGAGCAATTTGGAGTGGTTAATCAACAGACGATTTCGGTGTAATTTCATGTTGGAAATAGTGTTTTTATTCGGTTTCTTCCAAAAAAAGGAACTCAGTTTTTCACGATCAAAAGTGTAATAAAACCTACAACCAACACGCCAAAAAAGACAGCTGCTTTGATAATCTTGGATCGATTTTTAGTTGGATCTTGTTCTGTTTTAGTTGTTTTAGGTTCTTTCGGTAGAGTAGTTTTTTCAGAAGGTTTTTTTTTATTCCACACTTTCATCCAAACAATCAATGCGATAAAAAAACAAAATAATCCTAGGAGTAAAAAAGCACTCAACTCACCTAGAGGAATTAAAAATAATCCGCCTAGAAAAAGTGCCAATGCTAAAAAAACAGAAATAATAATCGCCCGTTTTTTTACCATATCGTTTGCTAATTGTTCTTCCTCATCCGCAATTGGATCATCGTATTTAGTGTGCGATTTCAATTGGTGAACTGTTGTTTCAACTGGAACGATGTTATATTGAATTGTTAGTTGATGTTGAATTGTTTTTCCTTTCGGTTCAATTTTAGGCAGCGTTTTGAATGATCGTTGTGTAACTTCATGCACCTGATCCATTTGATTCACTGGTTGCTCGGCTTTTAATCGTGTAGGAACCTGATTGTCGTAATTCTTTTGCGTTGAATCCATTAAAGACAGACTTGAATTCAGTTGTTTCGTTGTTTCTTTTTCTGTCGATTTCGCTTTATGGTGAACATCCACATACCATCCTTTTTGGTAGACCCGTTTTTGAATGGTACACTGCGAAAACAAAAGTAAACCAGCAACTAACCAAAGACTTAAAGCACTTCTTAAAATAACCAATTGACCTGCCATTTTTCTCATTCACCAACCATTTACCTTGTTCAAAAGCACAAATAAAGCAACCAATATAGTTGCAATTGTTAAGACTATCAATGTATTATTTCGATTTTCTTTCGATTTGGCTTTCTGTTTCGCTTCGGCCTTTTGGATTTCTTGTTCTCTTTCTTCTTTTGGCAATTGATCCAATCGTTCTTGTTCCACTTTTTCAGCTTCTTCTTGTTTTTTTTGATCAATTGCACGTTGTTTCTTTCGTTCAACAGCACGATCAACGGCTTCTTGAGAAGGGATTGCTAGCATTACAAAAAGAATAATTAATGCGAGGATTAAAAACAGAAAGATACCAAAATAAGCTAACAACATTCCTTCAAAAACGGTTAAAGTGGATGCAGCCAAAAACATGAGTATTGAACCTCCAATCACTATAAAGAGAAAAAGAAGCACGAGCAGTGTTTTCATTTTTATTGACCAATAAACTCTTTCAGAATTTGGTGTTTTTCGGATAGATTCATTGCTTTTTTTTTCTGATTGATAAACTTCATTCGGAAATTCAGAAAAAGATTCGGTTCTCATCTCTAATTCTTTCGCTTGATAACTTTCTTCCAAAGAGACTTCCTCAACCAAAGCAATTTCTTCATCAACTTCAGAAAGAACGACACGCGTTGAATCTTCTAAAATTGTTGGCTCAAATAGGATTGAATTTGGTTCTTTCTGTTCAAGTACAACGACATCAGCAGCGGGCTTTTGTGATTTCAATGGTCTGTGAAAATCAACGTACCACCCTTTTTGATAAACCCGTTTTTGAATGGTGCATTGTGAAAAAAGCGCCAGTGAAGCGATGAAGAATAAGTGGGAAATTAGACGAAACTGCATGCGATTGTTTTTCAATTTATATGAGTGTGATGTATCAAATTCAAAAACGTTGGAAATGGGTGATCAGTAAAATTGCGCATTCACGCGGAATTTCAGTCATAAACACCACACAAACTACCTCGTAAATTCGCACTATTACGTGCTAGGAAAAATTGTTTTAACCTTAAATCCAACGCATTAAATCACTTATCGTGACAACCGTTTTGCCTGATCAGAAGGTTGTTTCCGCAGGATAAAAAAATCAATGATTCCTTTCAAATATCCCAAACCATAACTAATATGCAACACAGGGAAAACCGTCCAAATTTCGAACATTTCTGACTTCTTTTCAGCTTCTCGGAAAGCAACAAACAGACCCAAGAGTAGATAACCCAATAAAGCTAACGAAGCCAACAATCCGACAATTGGATGAATCAGAAAACTAAATGGAATCGTACATAAAAACAACACGAATGCGGGCGGAACCAACTGTCGCATAGTCGTAACAGCCTTGTGTTTCCTGTTGACAAATACTTTCCAATAACCATATTGGTGAAACTGTCGCCAAAGGTTTTGCATATTTCCACGGACATAATACTGAATGCTAATTTCATGGCAATAATAGATTTTACCTCCTGCATCCGTCACACGAAAGTTAAAATCATCATCTTGATTCCGAACTAAAACTTCATCAAAAAAACCAATTTTCTCAAACACTTCGTAGCGGTACATCGGTGTTCCAACCGTATCGGTATAGCCAGATGTTTGTAAAGTCCTGAAATTCCCCAATCCCATTCCAAATGAGGAGCCCATTGCCTTGGAAATAATGCGTCCTTTTTCATTCAGAAAAACATTTTCAACTCGTCCACCAACACACCAAATTGCAGCATTCTCTTGCATAATCTCAATAGAACGCATCACATAATTAGGGCTCAAAATATGTCTTGCTCCTACAATCTGTACAAAATCTACTTTCCCACCAGCATGAATCCCAAGATTAAAGGCATAAGGAGTTAACTGTGCTTCGTTGACCACTAAATGAATCTGTGGATGTACTTTTTGCAATTCAGCTACAATTTCAAGTGTCCCATCATCACTTTTTCCATCAACAACAAAGATGTTCATCACTGCATTTGGTGGCAATTCAAGTCCGAGAATGGCATCAATACAAGCTTTTATGTAAGGCTTTTCATTACGGCATGGAATGACAATTGAAATGTTCATCGGGTACTGCGATTTGTCTTTTGTAAGGTCAAATGTAGTGTTTAACGTAGTAAAATCGCTTTAACTCGGACGTAATATTACGATCTTGCTTCGTTGAACGTAATATTGTGATCTTGCAAACTCGGACGTAATATTACGGTCTTGCTCCATCGAACATAAGATTGCGATCTTGCCAACTCGGACGTAATATTACGATCTTCCTCCATCGAACGTAAGATTGCAATCTTGCCAACTCGAACGTAAAATTGCAATTTTGATTCCCTGAATACACTATTCTTAACCGCCCTCCACTCAACCAACAAAACCTTCCCAAAACTTTCTGATTGCCAACCAACCATTCAATCCTCATCTTTTTGGTATCTTTGAATCATAATCCACACGCATGCGCTTAAAAGGAAAAAAAGTCCTAGTTACCGGAGCCGACGGTTTTATCGGTTCACATCTTGTTGAACGTTTATTGGAAGAAGGTGCCGAAGTGCGCGCTTTTTGTTACTACAATTCCTTTAATAGCTGGGGTTGGCTTGATTCTTTCCCGAAGGAAACGCTCCAAAAAATTGATGTTTTCACGGGAGATGTCCGCGATTCAAACGGGGTACGAACAGCCATGAAAGGAATCGATATCGTCTATCATTTAGCTGCTTTAATTGCCATTCCGTATTCCTATCATTCGCCTGAGGCTTATGTTGACACGAATGTAAAAGGTACGCTCAACATTGTTCAAGCTGCAAAAGATTTAGGCGTTGAGCGGGTGTTGGTGACCTCTACCAGTGAAGTATATGGAACGGCACAGTACATTCCAATCGATGAGAAACACCCGCGACAAGGACAATCGCCTTATTCTGCAACGAAGATTGGTGCCGATTGTATTGCCGAATCGTTTTACAGAAGTTTTGATTTACCCTTGACCATTGTGCGACCGTTTAATACGTTTGGACCTCGTCAATCGGCTAGGGCAATTATTCCTACAATCATTACCCAATTATTAAATGGCTTCGAAAGCATTAAACTGGGTGATTTAACTCCAACCCGCGATTTAGTCTACGTAAAAGATACTGCTCGTGGTTTTGTGGAAATTTCCCTCTGTGATGAATTGATCGGTCACGATGTAAACATTGCTACTAAAACAGAAATTGCAATTGGTGATTTAGCCCATGAATTAATCAGACAAATCAATCCAAACGCAACAATTGAACAAGAATCGCAACGTTTGCGACCAGAAAAATCAGAAGTTTTTCGTTTATATGGAGACAATTCCAAATTACTCGAAGCAACTGGTTGGTCTCCCGAAACTGATTTAACAACGGGATTAAAACACACGATTGAATGGTTCAAAAATCCAGATAACTTACGCCAATACAAGGCAGGGATTTACAATATATAAATGGAAAAAGACTTTCAACTCGTCATTAAAGCAGTTCGAGAACGTTATGGTGAAGGATTTATTCCACTCCACGTTCCGCATTTTGGTGGAAATGAAAAAAAGTACCTAAACGAATGCATCGATTCAACGTTTGTTTCTTCAGTTGGCGAATTTGTCAACCGTTTTGAATCAGAAATGTGTCGAATTACAGGAGCTACACACGCCATAGCGACCATGAATGGAACAGCTGCTTTGCACATGGCATTACTTGTTGCTGGTGTTGAACGAAACGATGAAGTACTTTCTCAAGCATTGACATTTGTAGCCACCGCAAATGCGATTTCTTATATTGGAGCACACACTGTTTTCATTGATGTAGATCGCGATACGCTTGGACTTTCACCCGAAAAATTAGCAGCTTTTCTTGCAGCTGAAACTGAACAAGATGCCAATGGGAATTGCATCAATCGCTCAACAAAACGACGTATCAAAGCTTGTGTTCCAATGCATACATTTGGCTTGGTTGCTCGAATTGAAGAAATCGTAGCAATCTGTGAAGCTCATGGAATTGTGGTAGTGGAAGATGCCGCTGAATCATTGGGAAGTTATCTAAATGGTCAACATACTGGAACGTTTGGACACATTGCAGCTTTTAGTTTCAATGGAAATAAAACGGTAACATCTGGTGGTGGTGGAGCTATTGTAACGAACAATGAAACTTGGGGAAAACGTGCTAAACATTTGACAACAACTGCTAAGATTCCACATTCTTGGGATTTTGTACACGATGAAATAGGATACAATTACCGCATGCCGAATATCAATGCTGCTTTGGCTTGTGCGCAATTGGAACAACTTCCAGAAATTCTAGAGAACAAACGCATTACAGCAAATCATTACAGTAAATCGTTTGAAAACAGTGGCGTTACTTTTATACATGAACGTCAAGGAGCACATTCGAATTACTGGCTCAATGCAATTTTGGTCAATGACCGAACAGATCGTGATGCCTTTTTAACGTTGAGCAATGATGCAGGTGTCATGACACGTCCAATTTGGGCTTTGATGAACAAATTACCTGCTTTTTCGCACATGCAATGCGCCGATTTAACCAATTCACTTTGGCTAGAAGATCGTGTTATCAATATTCCAAGTAGCTTTACTTCCAATACGTTATAGTTATGTTTGAAGATCGCATTTACATTATAGCTGAAGCTGGGGTTAACCACAACGGAGATCTAGGTTTAGCGAAACGACTCATCGATGCAGGAAAAACTGCTGGTGTGGATTGCGTCAAATTTCAAACATGGGTGACAGAAGAATTGATTACTCTAGATGCTCCAAAAGCGGCCTATCAAGTTGCCAATGATGGTGAAGGATCGCAGTTTGAAATGCTCAAAAAACTGGAACTCTCTTATGCTGATTTCCGCGAATTAAAAGCCTATTCTGAAGCAAAAGGCATCCATTTTCTTTCCACTCCTGATGAACAAAAGAGCCTCGATTTTCTGGTAGACGAATTGGGGATTTCATTGATCAAAGTAGGTTCTGGTGAGATCAATAACTTACTGTATTTAAAACAAATTGGTCAGAAGAAAAAACCAGTTATTCTTTCAACCGGCATGTGCAATCTTGCTGATGTGGAACGTGCTTATTCGACTTTAAAAGATAACGGCGCACCCGAAATAGCGATTTTACATTGCACTTCTGAATATCCTGCTCCATTGGAAAGTGTCAATTTGAAAGCGATGGATACGTTGGCAACCGTTTTTCAAACAACAGTTGGTTATTCGGATCATACAGATGGTATTTCCATTTCGATTGCTGCTGCTGCTCGTGGTGCACGTATCATTGAAAAACATTTCACGCTTGATAAATCCATGGATGGTCCTGATCACATTGCTTCGCTTGATCCAATTGAATTAAAAGCAATGGTTGACGGAATTCGTGCAGTAGAATTGGCGTTGGGCGACGGAATCAAACGCATTCAACCCATGGAATTGGAGACCAAAAAAGTGGTTGGAAAAGGAATCTATGCCAAACATACAATCGCAGAAGGAACTCTAATTACCGAAGATTTGCTGGTAGGAAAACGTCCAATTGTAGATCTTGGCATGGAACAATATGAACTAATTTTAGGGCAAAAAGCACGAACAACCATTGAGAAAGGAAGTCCAATTGGTCTAAACGATATAGTATTTGAGTCATGAAAAAAATTGCAGTTTTCACCTCGGCGCGTTCGGAATATGGTCCGTTGAAACCTTTATTACAAGCATTCAAACAGGACAGCACATTTCAACTTGAATTATTGGTTGGCGGTGGTCATTTAAGCCCTGAACAAGGAATGACGATCAATGAAATCCATGCTGATGGAATGGCAATAGCAGCTACATTTCCTTTCTTAATTCATGATCCAAGTAGTGCAATGGTTTCCCGATCAAACGGATTGTTGCAACTACAAATCAGTGATTATTTCGCCAACAATACCGTCGATTTACTGTTGGTATTAGGTGATCGTTCGGAATTAATTCCAGTTGTCTCTTCGGCTCTTTTACAATCCATTCCAGTTGCACATCTTTCTGGAGGAGAAGTTACCGAAGGAGCAACTGATAACCAAATTCGCCATGCAGTAACTAAAATGAGTCACGTTCATTTCCCCGCGACTGAAACCTATAAAGACAACTTGGTTCAGATGGGTGAAGAAGAGTGGCGCATTTGTGTTTCAGGTGAACCAAGTTTAGATGGCGTTTTAACCATTCAATTACCAGACAAAAGCGCGTTTTGTGAACAATACGGTCTTT
>JAYSRF010000026.1:0-15202 GCA_043721195.1 Fluviicola sp.
AACAGTTGCTACCATTATTAGCGCAAGTTTCCAGGATACAAACATGAGGAAGATAATTCCACCAACGACCATAACAATTTGACGGAAAAATTCGGCAACTGTGGTACGCAGTGTTTCTTGAATTTGCGTGATATCGGCAGATAAACGACTGGTTAATTCACCTACTGTATTGCGATTGTAGAAATCCATTGGTAAGTGCAATAAGCGCGTAAAGACATCGGCACGCAAGTCACGAAGCGATTTTTCAGTCACATTTGTAAAAAGTACCACTCGGAAATAGCTAAAAATGGCTTGTCCTCCAAATAAGCAAAAGAGCGCAACTGCAACGGTTGTGAGGTTGGAAAGATCTATTGCTTTTACAGCTTCAGCCATCGTTGTTTTTGTTCCACTACCAAGACCAAGGAGTTGTCCAAGTAAAATAGGGAAGATTAAACCTACTGATGTTGAGAGTACAAGGAAAATCCAACCAATGGAATATTGTACACGGTAAGGCCGTAAGTATGAAAAGATGCCTCTTGCTTTTTTGTAACTGTCGCGGGTAAGTTGAGTTTTTTCTTTTTTGACTTGTTTGGGTCGCAACATAATGAGTTGTAAATTTGGAACTACAAAAGTAACAGTCGTGAGGGCATTTGGTGCATTTTTTTTGAATATTTTCAATGAACTCTTGAATATTTGGAAAATGTGCCTATCTTTGCACTCCGTAATTGAGAAATAGAAATTCGTTATAAAGATATAGATCATGAAAAGAACGTTTCAACCGTCCGTAAGAAAAAGAAGAAATAAACACGGATTCCGTAGCCGTATGGCAACTAAGAACGGTCGTAAAGTATTGGCTGCACGTCGTGCAAAAGGTCGTAAAAAATTGACAGTTTCTGACGAAGGAATGCACAAGCGTTAATCGCTAAGAGCAACTTCATCAATGATATAGACCATCTTTCTTTGGAGAGGTGGTTTTTTTTGCGTTGATAAATAGGGATTTAGTGTACGTTTTTGCGGAATTTCACTTCTTACCTTACCTAAAGACACTTTACTGAGGAGGTTTCATTCTAGCAATTCAATTGATAGCATTTTGGTTGAATAAAAAAAAGCCGACTAGCACTAAGAGTACTTATCGGCTTAAATAATTTTGGTTGTAATTGAATTTAGGTAGTTTTTACACTTAAACAATGCAAGATCCGTTACAACTGACGAGTTTTTTTGGACCCACCAGTTGTTAAATCAGACCTAATTAAGCGATTTTAAAATCACAATAATCATTTGTAAATTATTAGTTTGTCCAAACTGTAGGTGTTCCAAGCTGAACCATTACACTATTTGATTTATCGTCGATCCATCCTAGAGCCAAATATTCTCCAAATTGACAGGCTGCAAGAGGAAGTTCGTCAACATTCAAATTACTGATGGCTGTAGTTGGAGCCCAATTGTAAATGATCTCATTATCTCCGTTTCCATCTGAATCACCTTCAGAAATGGCCAACACTGAATAAGTTGGGTTATCATCACTTTCTAACCAAAAATTGTAGAGTTCACCATCGAAATTTGTGAGACGAGGTCCACCATATTTACAATCCATTGTGCTTGTACCGGGTATGTTTTGGTTGTTATATTGCCAGTTTGTTCCATCAAAAGCACTCCACCAAACTCCTTCATAATCATAGCCAAACCATGAAATAATAAGTAGGTTATTTAAAACTCCTAATGTAGGTCCATTGTCATCTGTTCCAGGGCCCTCTACAAAAACTGGACTAGACCAGTTGACATATTGATCGATGTATGTCATTAGTATTTTTGTGTCTGCTCCTGGAGAGGATGTATGCTGACACCATGCAAAATATAAACAGTCATTAAATACGGCAAGTGAAGGAGCCCCATACTTTGTTGGTCCACTTCCTGGGACATTTGATTGTGGACTCCAATTCATACCATCAGAAGTAGATGTAAACCAAATTCCATCATTTCCATAACCATTCCATGCAAGGTACAATTGGTTATTAAATACTACAAGAGCTGGTGGATTTTCATTTGAAGCGCCACCACTTGAGTCAAGAGGATTCGGCAAAATAGTCCAATTGACACCATCTGTACTTGATGCAAGTTGAAATTTTTCATCGTCTTGATTATGATCTAACCATACTGCATAAAGTGTGTCATTCCATGTTGTCATTGATAAGCCTCCATCTTTGCAACTACTTCCCCGGATGGTACTCTGATTACCCCAACTTAAATAATAATCTGGAGTGGCCGCAGACCATAGATCGTATAATTCACCTGCACTATCGTTTGTTACAGGTTGGTAGCCAAATATATTAACAGGAGCTGAAATAGGTGTGCGTGATAGGATCTCTGTTCCATTCCAGATAAACATTGCAGCGTGATTTGTTGTATCAGCCATAACAGTAGCGGGGTCTGGTGCAATTTGTATGGCAAGATTTGCTGGTACAGGATTTTCAGTGACAAACGCATTATAGACTTCGTTGATGGATGCTGTAACAGCCTGTTTTCCATAAGAAATGTTTACCGCATTTATGTCATCAAAAGCACGCGTGTCTCCATATCCTACCCATTGTGTTCCTTGAGAATTTGTGAGGTTTAATCCCATTATATTGTCCTCACCATGCATTAATTGTGCTAAACGATCACCGTAATAGGGAGCTAGATTATGCAGTTCTACTCGAGGAACACGTAAATGTCCCGGAGCAAATAAATCCGTCATATAATGATCAGCATAGGCATTGATCATATAGGCTGTCATTAAATTTAACGCTGGATTAACCGCACTTTGTGCAGTAGCGGCGAAATTACAAGCAGCGGCATGACCAACAGTATAAGCGGTAATTGCATCATCGCCAAAATGATCAAAATTGTAAGAAGCAATTAACCAATAATAAACTCCAACTGCATCAATGAAGACCAAATAATCAAAATAGTTTTCCATTGAAAGGGTGAAATCAGGAAGAATGCTTGGCAAAACTATTTCGGTTGGTTCTTTATAACCAAGCCATGAAGAGTTTGGACCGTATTTACTCTTTGCTGTGAGTACTATATTTGTTTGTTCTGCGAAATCAACAAGAAGATCTGCTACGGGAGTAGAAGAGCCTCCCAATCCTACATTTTGATTAACTAATGACTCATATTTGTCAGTAAACACTGAAAATTGATCAGCAGGTGCAGATTGACTAATGGTATTCTGAATATTAGCAATACTACTACCAGCGAAAAAGTCTCCTGCAAGTGCTACAATGTCTGCGTAAGCAACAGCAGTTGATCCAATGGTAAAGACTGGACTTGAAGATGAAAATGTTGTGCCATCTGCATTTGTCATGGTTATATTTCCAGCAACTAACTGATGACCAGGAGAATTAAATAATTCTACTCCTACAGAACTGGATTTAGATTTTTGAGACTGTTTTCTGATTTCACTCAATTGTGAAAATGATTTGCCTGATAAAGGTGCGGGTATTCCAAGTAATTTTTCTTCCTCTGGAGATAATATTCCATCCTTTGAAAAACGCATTAAAATTTCTGGAATTGACTCAATACCTGGAATTTTTCCAAGAATTTGTTTTTTGTCTTTCGTCGTTTTGGAATCATTTTTAGTTTTTCCCATTGACTTCGAAAGGGATTTTTGTTCTGAATTTTCCATTTTTTCCATTTTTTAATAATTGATTACACTTTTTAAGCTTTTCTGACTTCAAATTTGTCATTCACGCTAAACTTTTGATTCGTTTTTTAATGAGTTCTTCTCCACTATAACAAATTGTTTTTACGTTAATTGAGTTTTTAAATCATTCATTATCAGTGAAATTATTTTTTTTTGATGCTTTTTGGAACTGATTTTCAAACTCGCTTTGGTAACACATTTTCTAATCTGCAGTATCAGTCAATGCATTTGTTATGAAGTAAATGTATACGTGTGATTTTTGATTTATGAAGAAAATGGCATGAAGCGGGATATCAATGTCATGAAATTGGAAAATGGCGGTATGGAATAAAACACTGAATGAAATAGTGAGCTCGGATAAGATCAAAATGTAGGTAGTCTATTCTTTTCTATTGAGATCCATTTGTTGCATTTACAGAAGCAATGCCGCATCAAGTTTTTGTTGAATACCAAGATTGAGTTAAAATTTTCAAAAGCTATTATTTAATCGGTTAAGCCCTTTCCACTGAGGATTTTATCGATACAGTTTTCAACCCTTGACTCGCGGGTTTTTGCTTGTTTTGGTTGGGAGAAATGCAAAAGATAGGCTCGCTGTCGTCCAGGAGTCAGTGCTTCAAATGCCGATTTCAATGCTGGTGAGTTATCACATTTCAGTTGAAATTCTTCTGGAATAGCTGATGTGTTTTTATTGAACACTACTTTCAATCCAGCTTTTTCGAGTTCAATAGCCTCAAAAACATAGGCTTTGATTATGGGTTCAAGATCAATTATTTCTTGAATACTGGTGAACTTGATCAAGCGTGCAGCCTGCGTGTTTTCTCCTGGTTTGCTAAGAATGGCATGAGCGTCATTCAACAAGGTACCTTTTAAAAAAGTCAATGAACAGTACTGATTAAATCCAGCTACGATGACAACATTATTTTTCTGAAAGGTGTAACAAGGAACTCCCCATTTTAATTCTTCTACAAGACCGGTATTCAGCACAAGGGTTCTCAGGAACCTTAATTCTTCCGTCCATTTATTGACTTTACAGTTGGGCGTTCCACCAAGAGGGCAACGTCCGCAACCATCAGTGAAATATACATCAACCTTGGGATTCATAGTGCTTTTAGAATTTGTTAGTCATCTAAGCCTTTTCCGTCCAGAATTTTTTGGAGGTGTTTTTCAATTCTTGCTTCTCGTGTTTTTGCTTGTTTCGCTGCTGAAAAATAGAGTAGGTATCCTCTTTGTCGACCTGGTGTGAGTGCTTCAAAAGCTGATTTCAAATCGGGCATATCGTCTAAAACGATTCGAAACTCTTCTGGCATGTTGAATTCAGTCGTTTTTTTAAGTTCGACCTTCAAACCGGCTTTATCCAGTGCAATGGCTTCTTGAACAAAAGCTTTTATGATGGATTCACTTTCTAAGACCTCATCCACGTTTTTGAAGCGAATTTGTCTTGCAGATTGCACGTTTTCAGTTTGTTGAACTAAAATATGTTGCGGGTCTTTCAATAAAGCACCTTGCATAAATAACAAAGCGCAATAGTCTTTAAATCCGTGTATCAGCAGAATATTGTTTTTTCCAACTACGTAACAGGGACAACCCCATTTTAGTTCTTCTGTCAAACCAGATTCTATCGCAAGTGGATCAAGAATGAAGTGCCTCAATTCTGAATAGGCTTCTTGCCATTTTGTTTTTTTTGTAAAAAACCAATCAACTTTTG
This sequence comes from Fluviicola sp., assembly GCA_043721195.1. Taxonomy (GTDB): domain Bacteria; phylum Bacteroidota; class Bacteroidia; order Flavobacteriales_D; family Crocinitomicaceae; genus Fluviicola. The sequence goes on from JAYSRF010000026.1 coordinate 5,367, forward strand.
GGTTCATAGAATTCATCTAATAGTAAAAATAGAAACTTCTTTTGTTTTGGTTAATTTTATTTTGAGGTGCTGAGACACTACTTCTACTATTTTACAACAAAAATTTTTGACTTTTCATTTCACCTGTACGAGGCGATGGTTGGAGTTTGATTAATTGGTTAAGCTATTCTGTCCCTTTGGGACAATGGATTTAAGTTAAGGATCTTGGTTCACTATTCCATGATATTTTGACATGAATTCCAGTAAAATAGTTGGATTACTAGCAGTCACGTAGTGACGAAATAAAGTAATCGAAATCCATAAATTCCGTTTTGCCCCGCTAGGGATAATATCTGTAAACAACTCTTCCATTAGGTTTTATAGCTGATCTTAACTTTATGACAAGACCCTCTAAACAATTATAACCTTCTAATCATTAGATAATCTTCCCAAAATGGTTTGATTCGGTTTTTAAAGATTATTTTGGGTCAAAATAGATGACACATTGCTTGTTTTCATACAACCAGTGAAAATCCGTGTAATCTTTGAATAAGACATAAAACAAGATATCTTTCGAAATGAGGTTAATATCTAGTTGAGGTATTCGCCATCTTGCACCAATTGAAATGGTTGTTGAATGAGGGTTGACAAATGATTAAGAACTTCTTCGCTTGTGTCGGTAGGTTGGTACAAAGGAGTAGCGAACTTTCCGTAGTGAATAGGAATCAGTTGTTCGGCATGAAGCAATTTTGCAGCATTGAATGCTTGTTCAGGTGTTAGGGAAGCTGGAACGGTGCTGTATTCTAAACCAACGATTTCAAAATTCACTATAGCTCCATTGATTGGCAAAAAAGCATAATTGATATTTCTATTCGTTTTACCGAGTTTCCAAAATTGATTATGCCAAATAGTGTCACCACCGTGAAAAACGGATGTTTCTTCATAACTAACGATCCAAGCTGTTTGTTCTTCACCAATTCCATCCAAGGAATAAACCGATTTGAACGTAATTCCGTTTTCTTGAAATGATTCGTCCGTATCTAACAAAACGTATTGGCAATTCAGTTGAGCTATTTCCTTTTCGTGTTTTTTATAACCAACGATTTTCCCATCAGTTTTTAAACATTTGTCAATAACACTTGCATCGAAATGGTCTAAGTGTAAATGCGTAAATAGGATGTAATCGGCTTTAATTTCTTCCGAAAAATTCACAAGTGGAGTTATAGGATTTCCAAGCACAGGAAAATAGGGTTTGAAATTTTCTACAGCATCAATAAGTACCGTTTTGTTGCCACATTCCAGCTTGATTCCAGCCCAATTTAATTTTTTAATGTTCATTTGTTTCGTTTTTATCGTTTAGAAATTCGTCAGTGAAATGTCCTCTTTCTTTTGGTTTAGAGAATTTGTCTGCATTGTATCGATTTGAATTCCCTTTTGGAATAGAAAGTGAATCCCATTTTTCAGCACACATCTTTCCTATAAATACAATTTGTCCAATGTGGTAGGGGTAATGTGCTAATTGCCTGTTAATGGCTTCCAAAACAGTATGTCCTTGATTACGGATATAGATGATTTTGTTTAAGTCTTCCTCTTCTAAGGATGTTAGCGTTTCTAAAAAAACGTTCCAACCCTCGTTCCATTTTTCAATCATTTCGCGTTTTGTGGCAATGTCATTTTCAAATTCAGCGTCACGGTTTCGCCATTCTTTCTCACCATCAGAAGTCAGAAAATCGGTCCAACGGCTCAACATATTGCCCCAAAGGTGCTTTACAATGGTGGCAATACTATTGCTGTCCTCGTTGTATTGCCAAAAGCATTTTTCATCTGGTAGTTGAATAAATGTTTTATCGCCTAACATTTTGTAATACTCAAATTGTTTGATGACGCTTTCTAAATAGTTCTTGTCCATGTTTATTATCGTTTATAGTAAAAAATGAGTGATGCTTTTTCAATAGCATTTTGTTCTATTAATAGAATACTTGAGTTGAAATTTTACTTACTCAGTTGAATAACTTGTTCTTCCATTAATCCAATAATTGGAGGAGTTACTACACCTAAAAGATTCAAATAAATACAAAGTGCTGCCCTGTGATGGATTTCATGTAATACTAATGCTCTCAAAAAATTCCCTAATTCAATTTCGGTCCCATCTAATGATTTGATTTTCATTTTTAGCGATTCATCCTTGATGGATGTTAAAATTTCAATAGTTTGTGCATGCATTTCATTGAAGTAATGAACAATATTTTCATATCCATCGACCAAATCCTTTCTACAACCTGTATAGTTTGGTTTATTGCCTAAAGCAACCTCTGCGAAAACAGTTCGTTCAATGGCTGCAATGTGTCGCACTAAATCGCCGATTGTAAACTTGTTTGGCATGTACGACCAATCCAATTGATCATGTGGAATGACTTCAATTACTTTAAGTGTAGCTGCTCTCGTTTTTTCGAAGTAAGCAAGGAATGTTTCCATTTTTGTTATTTCCATTTTTATTGGCTTTATGAATATACCGTTCGGTATATTATTGGTTAAAATTTTTTACACCTTGAGTTCGAGAATTAATTTTTCTAAAAAGTTCATTGTAATGCTCAATTCATGTGAACTACCAGTCACTTTTGCAATCATAATAGCACCTTCAATTAAAGACATTAAAACAAGTGCCACTTCGGTTGGGTTGGTTGCTGCTTTGATTTCTCCTCGTTCAATGCCTCTTTTTACTTGGTTTTCAATGGACGCTTTCCAGATAGCCAATGCACTGTTTGCTTTTTCTTTTAATTGGGGATGCGTATCATCTGCCTCCGTTGACGTATTAAGAATTGGACATCCTGGCTTTAGAAATGGGATTTTTAAAAAATCACTGTACACAGTTGGGTATACCAGTAACCGTTCAATTGAATGATCGGTTGCCAAGATTCGTTCCTTGATATACACCGAAATGCGGTTAAAATTATAATCAAACGCTGCAAGTGCCACTTCGTCTTTGTTTTCAAAGTTTCCGTAAATACTGCCTTTTGTCAGTTTTGTAACACGAGTTAAATCGGTAAGTGAAGTACCAGCATACCCTTTTTCATTGAAAACAGGCGCCGTCTTTTCAATAATGAATTGTTTTGTTCGTTCCGATTTTGAATTGGTATCTCTCATATTCGTAGCAAATATAAGTAAAAAAAATACCGAACGGTATAATATTATCGTGTTTCAATTGTTAAAGGTTAAACTGTTCACTAGTTTGACTATATTTTTGGTTCTTAATTTGATTCTATTGGAAAGGCATATATGAGCGGTTTTTGATAGTGTAAGCTTTTGATTATATGTTTTTTGTAAATTTGGAACAATTAAAAAGAGTTTAGTTTGAATGTTAATTTACGATGAACTAAATCGATTTCATTCACATTAATTTAATTTAGATTTCTCTCAAGTTTAACTTTAAACTAATTACAAGGAAAGGTAGCGAACTGACCTTTGTCCCATCTAAAAACAAGATTCGAAATGAGAAAAATCTACACATCAGCATTGTTTGCGTGCATTAGCACCTTAGCTGTAAGTCAATCATTCTTTGTTCCAACGGACTACCGTGGAGCTTTTGCCCCAGCACCTACTGCCATGTGGACTGATGGTTGGGCAAACTGGGATCCTCAAAACACCAGTTACAATGCTCCAACTGTAACTGTTACTGCTAGTATTACAAATAATACTACTTGGACAAGCAACAACGTTTATTTGTTGTCTGGACCAATTTATGTAAAAAACGGAGCGACTTTAACGATTCAACCGGGAACAGTTATCTTGGGAGATAAAGCTGTTCAGTATTCAGGATTGTATATCACACAAGGTTCTAAATTAGAGGCTCAAGGAACGGAAAGTCAACCGATCGTATTCTCATCCAATCAGGCTGCTGGTGCTCGTGCTAAAGGCGATTGGGGTGGAATTATCTTGATGGGTCGTGCTTCCAACAATCAACCTGGTGGAATTGTAAATATCGAAGGTATTGCATTAAGCGCTGATACACAATATGGTGGTGGTATAAACCCTGATGATAATGATAATTCAGGTACCTTGTCTTATGTACGTATCGAGTTTTGTGGACAAATTTTCCAAACAGATAAAGAAATCAATGGTTTAACAATGGGAGCTGTTGGTAAAGGAACACAACTGGATCACATTCAAGTTTCTTTTTCAAACGATGATGCCTACGAATGGTTCGGTGGTACTGTAAATGCTCGTTACTTAGTTTCTTACCGTAACTTGGATGATGATTTTGATACGGATAACGGATATAGCGGTAATGTTCAATTTGGTTTGATCGTTCGTGATCCAAACATTGCTGATAACCCATCTGTTTCTACATCAGAAGGCTTTGAATCAGATAATGACGCTACTGGATCTGCTGCAACACCTAAAACAAGTGCTATTTTCTCGAATATTACTGCAATCGGTCCATTCCGTGGAAATACAGCAGCTACTATTGCAACTGGATATCGCCGTGGTGCACGTATTCGTAGAAATTCTTCCATTAGTATCTACAACACCATTTTTATGGATTTCAAAAATGGTTTATACTTAGATAACACAAACCCTGGAACAGAAGCAAACGCAACTGCAGGTACTTTGCGTTTTAGAAGCAATCTTGTTGCAGGAAATACACCTGGAAAAGTAACAGAGAAACTTGCAGTAAGTACATTCCCAATAACTACTTTCTTTGCTACAAACAACAATGACTCTTTAGCTGCAACAACTGGTATTTTGATCACTCCTTACGATTATTTAGCTCCAGATTACCGTCCTACAGGTTCTTTAGCAGATTCTTTGGAAACTGCTGATTTCGCAGATGCTGTAATTTTACCACATGTTTTAACTGCTCCAGCTGTTGGTTCCGCAACACAATCTTATTGTCAAGATGATGTGGCAACTCAATTGAGTGCAACTGCTACAAACGGTAATACCTTAAATTGGTATACACAAGCTCAAGGTGGTTCAGCTTCTACAACAGCACCAACTCCTACAACAACAACAGCAGGTACATTCAACTTCTATGTAAGTCAAATGAATGCTGATGGATTTGAAGGTCCTCGTAGCTTGATCACTATTACAGTTAATGCATTGCCTGCATCACCTACAATTAACGCTGGTGGTCCAACTTCATTCTGTACAGGTGGAAGTGTTGATTTAACTGCTTCTTCTGCTACTTCTTATGATTGGACAAACAATGCTACAACACAAGTGATCACTGTATCAACTTCTGGAAATTACTCGGTAACAATTACTGATGCAAATGGTTGTGAAGCTACTTCTACTGCTGTAACTGTAAACGTATCTAATGCTCCTGAGCCAACTGTACAAATCGTAGGATCAACTGAATTATGCCAAGGTGAAACAGTTACTTTAACTGCTTCAACTTCTGATACATATACTTGGTCAAATGCTGCAACAACACAATCAATTGTTGTAAGTACAGCTGGAACATATTCTGTAACAACTACCAATGCTGATGCATGTGATGGAGTTGGTCAATCTTCAAACGTAGTAGTTACTGTAACTCCACAACCTATAGCTAACGGTTCATTCGTTATCAATAACTTTGTTGGAACATTTACAAACACTTCAACAAGTGCTACAACGTATTCATGGGATTTCGGTGATTTCACAACATCTTCTGCTGCTGCACCAACACATGCTTTTGCTGCAAGCGGTGCGTATACAGTTACTTTAACTGCAATCAACGGTAACTGTTCAGACGACACTACATTTACAATCAATATCGTTGTAGGTTTAGATGAATTGTCTGCTATCAATAACGCAATCGTTTATCCAAATCCATTATCTGACAATGCTATTCTTTCAGTAGAATTGGCAAACGAAACAGCAATGGAAGTTGTTATTATGAATGCAAATGGTCAATTCGTTCAGACTATTGCAACTGGTAACTTCGAAGCTGGTAAACACCAAATGACAATCGACGCAACAACTTTTGCTCAAGGATTGTACTACACAGTTATTCGCACAAATGAGTCAACACAAACAATCAAGTTCAGTGTTGTAAAATAATACCATTAAAATAAGTCTAAGCGGCTGGCTCGAATGAGTCAGCCGTTTTTTTTGTTGGTAATTTCTCGTTATACCGAAATCAATCAGCAAATAAATTAATTACTTTCACTGTTCTAAAATTCAGTTGTTCGGTTAATGCGATTTAAGTTCCTTTTTACACCCTTTTTTTGCTTCGCTTTGTTGCTGCTTTCGAGTTGTAAGGAAGATAAAACGGAGGTGAAACGCGCATTCTATTTCTGGAAAAATACAGCCTCTCAATTAACAGAGAACGAAGAAACCGCCATCAACGAATTGGGAATCCAGCAATTGTATGTCAAGTTTTTTGAGGTTTCCCCGGATGCCGTTTTTGGTGCCATTCCTGTTGCAAAAACAGCACTCTATTTTAGGGATTATTCAACCTACGATGATTCACTGACCCAAGCTGTTTTGCGAAAGATTGAAATCATTCCAACCGTTTTTGTGCGCAATGATGCATTAAAAGGAAAATCAACAGCCGAATTAGATACACTCGCAAGTAACACCGTGTTTTTGATTCAAAAATTCTATAGCGAACGATTTCAATACGCTGATGCTTTTACCGAAATTCAAATCGATTGTGATTGGACACCAAGTACAAAAGACAACTATTTCAAATTACTTCGGTCCATTAAGCGTATTTCCAAGAAAACGTTATCGTGTACACTGCGACTTTACCCCTATAAATATTCCAAAATTATGGGAATTCCGCCTGTGGATAAAGTGACGTTGATGTGTTACAACTTGATCAATCCATTGGCGTTTGAAAACAAAAACTCCATTCTTGAAAACTATGAATTGGAAGCTTATTTGAAGGATGTAGATGCTTATCCGCTCCACATTGATATTGCTTTACCGATATTTTCATGGATGCAACTTTATCAAAACAAACAATTTTCAGGAATCTTAGATCAATCCGTGAATGACTTAAAAGGCTCCATTAAACGCATCAAGCCTTTGTGGTATGAAGTCACTAAAGAAACAACTGTTGGCGATGTATTGCTTCGTGAAGGCGATTTATTGAAAGCGGAAGACGTTTCTCAAAAAACAATCACTCAAACTATTCAGTTGCTCAAAAAACACATTCCGATTACTTCTGAAACAACCGTTTCGCTTTTTCATTTAGATAATAAACACCTCAAACAACAAAATTATGCAGTATTTCGCAGCTTTTTTACTGATTTTAGTCAGTAGTATTTCTTCATCGCTTTTTGCGTGTGGTCCTTACTATCCTTATGGTGAAGATATTCGCTTCAACTTGTTTAAACCACAGGTTTTTAATACAGTTGGATTAAATGCGTTTCAGTATTCGAGTCATTCATTTCAATTGGATGATGAATCAGTTGCTTTAGGTGCTGCCATGAATGTTGAATTGTGGCGAAAACGCGCTGGAGCAACTCTTACCAACGAAGTAATTTATGCTGCAATTTACCAATCTGAGCGCGAAATCAAACAAAAGAAATTCACCAATGCATTTCTCGTTGCTTTGATGAAAAAGGGAGATAAAACAGCGATTGCCTATTTGCGTTTTGCGAATAAATGTACATCGGTGAATAATCAATACGAAGATCCGTGGGAACGCAATGAAAAAAACACCATTCCAGCACGTACTAAATTATTAAATGAGGCGTTGGCATTGGCTGCTAAAACAACGGATAAGGATATTGCACTTCGTTATGCCTTTTTGGCTATTCGATTGGCGTATTACAATCAAGATTACGCAGCGATTGAGAAAACTTACACTACCTATTTTGCCAATCGAGCAGAAAAAAACATTTTGGATTACTGGAGTTTGTATTTTAAAGCCATTACTGAATCAGACCCAGTTCACCGCAATTTCTATGCTGCACAAGTATTCATGAATGCGCCAGACAAACGCTTTGCTATTTATGATAATTACAATACGGATGTAACGATTGAACAAACGCTTGCTTTTGCAAATACAAATGAAGAAAAAGCGGCTATTTGGTTAATGAATGGGATCCATACACCTGGTAAAAATGTAGAAAGCATTCAAGCAATTCAACAATTAACACCTGGTTCGCCAGCCTTGAGTATTCTATTAGTGCGAGAAATCAACAAATTAGAAGATTGGATTTTCACGCCCTATTATTCTGAATTCAGTCCTTCAACGGAATCGAATAGATGGGGAGAACAATCCAATGACATGCAATTGCCTATAAACGAACGTATTTCGCGGGATCGTTTGTACGCTACAACATTATTGAAATGGATGAATCAAGTTGATTTTAAACAAACACAAAACCCAGAATTATGGCAAAGTGCAGAAATCTACTTGAATTTCATGACCCAAAATCATCAAAAAGCATTGAATCTCATCAGCAAATTGGAACAATCAACGACTCTAAAACAAGAAATCCGTGAGCAAGTTGAACAAATCAAAACGTTGTGTTTAATTGCCAATCAAGCAGTCAATAAAACAGTAATTCCAGAAAGTATTGAATTCATTTTAATTCGCGAATCTGGAAAGAAGAACCATCGTTTTATTTTTGCCGTTGCTCGTGAATTAGAATACAAGGGAAATACAACTGATTGTGCCTTGTTGCTTTCAACCATCAACAATAGTGGGTCATGGGATGAAACAGAACAGTATGCTTATTGGAAAGCCAAAGAAGGATTTAGAACACTTTACGACAATTATTATGCAGATTATTTCTTTTATATAGATGGAGCTTACACGATTCCGCAAGTGGCAGACATCATTGTAGCAATTGAAAAAAATCAAGTTTCAGGAAAATTTAATTCTTGGAAATACGGATCTGCAAAACGTGACCTTTCACGCTTATACGATTTGTTAGGGACAAAATTCATGCGCAAAAATGAATTGGTTAGTGCCTTGTCAGCTTTTAGTCAAGTAAAAGATTCGTTGTGGGAATCGAATAAGTACGGTTATAAAACCTATTTGAATGCGAATCCTTTCTATACCAATTTATACAACGAGCACAGTGCTACAACAGCTGATACTATTCGTTACACGAAAAAAACGTTGGTAAAACAACTTTTAGCGTACCATAGAAAGGTGGAAAGTAAAGAAACAATCAACAAAGATTATTATTACTTCTTGATTGCCAATTGTGAGTTAAACATGAGTTATTATGGCAATTCGTGGATGATGAAACGGTATTATTCATCTGGTAGTGAAAGTAAAAGCGGATTAGAAGATGATAACGATTATTACCATTGTGATCGTGCCAAAATGTATTACTTGAAAGCAAAATCAGCGAGTAAAAGCAAGAAATTCCAAGCACTGTGTTTGCGAATGGCAGGTCGTTGTGAAAAATACAGGCTCATTTGGGAACTCGATTTAAGTAATGAATGGAACGGTTATGAAGAATATGATAACAAGCTTTTTGAGGCCAATAAGTATTGGAAAGAAATCAAGAAGGATTATCCAGAAGATTATGATGAATTGATTAGTAATTGTCAATCGTTTGAGGATTATTTTCAATCACATGATTAAAAAACATTGTTGTCCGATAAACTAATTTATTTTTAGCCAAAGACATTGTATTGATTGGTATATAGGTGTGAATTCTATGTGTTGGGCTTCCTTTTTGATTTCACGAAATTTTAATTAGAAGGATGACGCCTTTTGAACGGAGAAAGAGAAATGCAGTGGAATGCGGGAACCGTGAGGAAGCACGCCTCGGCGTGATCACTGAAACGGTCGCAATTCCACAAATGGAGCGCATTGACGGACAAACAGCGTCGAGTTTTCTTTTGCTTACTTTTCTTTTGCGGAAAGAGAATTGGATACAATTCGAAGTCCAAGCGTC
>JAYSRF010000027.1:0-5331 GCA_043721195.1 Fluviicola sp.
GTGTCCAACTACATCATGGAACATATCAGGCAATTCTGCAAAATCTAATTCCGAAAGTTTTCTGATCGAAACATTCACAGGAAACCGCTTTTCAGCCAAACAATTAAAGAAATAACTGCTATCTACCATTCCCTGAGTGGGAATAACTTCCCATTCTGATTTTGTAATTAGTACTGCGTTTATTTCATCTAAAGAAGGAATTCTATCTTTCGGCAGTGAAAGCTCCTGTAAATAGTTTAAATAAATGTCAGAAATACCTTTGACTTTGTTTTCATCTTGATTTTCAAAGAGTTTTTTCCAAACATGGTTGTTTTCTTCTGTAAAAAGTGGCAATTCATTTTTCATGTTCTCATAAATTTAATCGTATACTTAATTTATTTTGTTGATCCATCGATATCGGATTTACTAACGGATTATCCAGAATCGATTGTATCAAATCGGTGTATTGATTCCATAATTCCTGAATTTCACTTTCCATCCATAAATCATCTGAGTAAAAAATAATGCAATCGATTCCATCCTGCATAAGAGCCATATCAAACCAAAGATTGGTCGGCATTTTATCAGCTTTTTGATGTTCTTCTATTTTCGAAGATGATAAAGACTGCCCTGCAAGCATTTGAGATTGAAAAGTAAATCCGACATCAAAACGGGTACTTTGTTTCCAGCTTTTGATATTTTGAGTAATATTTTCGAATGGTAACCTGACAAAATCCATCATGTGTTTGATTTTATCGCTTACCAGATCAATAAAATCATTTGCCCCGATTGTCTCGTCTACCTGAACCCGGATAGGGTAGGTATTGATAAATAATCCGATCAGGTTTTCTATTTTCTTATCTGCTCTGATTGAAAAAGGACTTAAAATACTAATATCTTTCTTTCCCGTTTTCTGAGATAAGTAGAGAGCTAAAGAAGCATAGAGAAAGTGATAGACAGTCCAGTTTTTTTCCTTTATTAAAGCTAAAACCTGACAAGACAAATCCTTATTTAGAGAAACTTTTAACATCTGTCCAGAATGGTCAATAAATGCTGCTTCCGCCTTTTGATCATTGAATAGCTGAGGTTTTATGTCTTTAAGTTCTTCCCTCCAATAATCCATAACCTGGTTTTCAATTCCTAACTTTGTTTCGTTATCCACATTCCAGCAATAATCTTTAAATTGAAACGTAGGTCTAGTTGGTAGTTCCTGACCAGTTCGGATCATTTCATAGAAAAGGAAGAAGTCGTGTTTCAGAATTTCAAGGGACACACCGTCGCTGACAATATGATGAATAAGAAAGACGATAGTAGTACTATTATTTTCAGGAATTACATGACACAAGAAAACTGGATCTACTTCTAAGTCGAAGTTATGAATAGACAGTTGATCATATGCCTCCTGGCTGGTTAATTCATCCCATTTCAAAGATTTGGTCAAATCAATTTCTGGTCTGATAAACTGATATACTTCGTCGTTTATGTACTTAAAATTCGTTCTTAATGCTTCGTGGTAATCACACAAAGCTAATATTGTACTTTGAACGATTTCCTTATTCAGATTAGTCTCTATATTCACGACAAATGGAATATTCCTAAGAATATCGTCAATGTAAAAAGAAGATCTCCAAAATTGTTTTTGCAAAGCTATGGTAGGATAATACTCTAAAATTGATGGTTGCTGCATTAATTCTGCTTTTGAAGCCGAAGATTCCAGTTTAAGCTGAACCAATTGAATAAAATCCTGGAGAATTGGAGTACTAAAAATGTCTCCTATCGTTAGTTTTATATGGTAAGATTCCTTTATTTCACTCACTAGCTTTATTGCCAGTAGTGAATGTCCTCCGATATTGAAAAAATCATCTGTTGGTTCTAAACTTTTAGTATCTAGTAACTTTTGCCATAGCTGAATAATATGCGTTTCGGTGTTGGCTGAAACCTGAACCAGATTTTCTTTATTATCTAAAGATTCTTTTTTAAAGTCACTGAAAAGTTGTTTTTTATCTGTCTTTCCACTATGATTTTTCGGGAATTGTTGCTTCATCCTGATCACTTCTGGGATCATATAATCTGGTAACTTCCCTTTGAGGTGCAATCTTATGTCGCTGGCATTTATTTCTAGTGAATGAGTTAGCAAAAAGGCAACCAAACGTTCCTCTTTATCATCTTTGTCGAACAATACCTGACATTCCACAATTTCAGGATAAGACTCTAAAGCATTGACAATTTCTTCAATTTCTATCCTATAACCACGAAGTTTTATTTGATTATCTTCCCTGCCTTCATATTGAATCTCTCCGAGATTAAAGAAACGACCTTTATCACCAGTTTTCAATAAAACTACAGACGGATTTTCAGGATGCGGTATAAATCTGGAGTTATCCAAATCACCGATAATGCCACGCATAATGCCAACACCACCTAGATAAATATCACCGATTTCTCCATAAGAAACAGGTTGGATGTTTTTATTATAGATCCGAACTTCTTGGGAATCAATAACCCTTCCGATATTACTTCGTTGAATGGTATTTTTTACATCAATGTCTTTAAACGTGGAAAAAACCGTTGCTTCAGTCAGACCGTAACCATTGATTAATTTGATGTTGTTATAGTTATCCGAAAATTTACGAATTGCTAAAGTATTTAACTGATCTCCTCCAAAAACCACATATCGTAATTGAAGCGATGGAAAATCGTTAAATTCCAATGAGTCTACCAAACTTGCAAAACTTGCTGGAACCTGACTAAAAACAGTAATATTCTTCTCTTTGATTGTTGAAACCAACTTCAAGCTGTTTTCAACCTCTTCCTTCAGAAGTAGTACCAACTTAGCACCAAAAGCCAGGGGCATAAAAATCTCCCAGATTGAAAAATCAAAATTGAGGGAATGAAAACAAGACCATACATCTGTGGGTTCAAATTCAAAAGGTCCGATTCTGCTATCTAATAATGACCTTAACTGCCTATGTTCAATCATTATCCCTTTCGGTAATCCAGTTGATCCTGAAGTATAAATAATATAAGCTAATTGTTCAGGTAAGACGTCCGAATGTACAAAAGACTGATTCTGATGGGTGAGAAGAATGCGCTTATCAATCAATTGAAAGTCAGAAGAACTTATGGAATATGGTCCAGATTCAGTATCCATAATAATAACTGCCAGATCAGCATTTTCCCGAATGTAATTCAATCGCTCTGCAGGAATTGTTGGATCCATTGGAACATAAACTCCTCCACATTTGAGTATTCCGATAATAATTGCAATGCAATCAATCGATTTATTCAATAATACACCGATCTTTTGTCCCTTGATTTCTATTAATTTTTCTGTTAAAGCACTTGCAACATTATTCGACCTGGAATCAAGTTCACGGTACGTTATATGCTCATTTTTATAAAGAACCGCTTCTTTTTCACCGTACTTAGAAACAGACTCACTAAAAAGGTCTAAAAAAGTGTTTTCGAAATTGCTAAACTCAGCACAATTAGCATTCAAAAATGGAATCAATGCATGATCATTCATCTTCTTCATTGGATTCTTGATCAAATCACATAACAATTGTTCAAACTGCTGAAAAAATTGTACAATACTTCCCGATTGATATAATTCAGTATTGTACTGAATACTCAGTTGCAGCTTGCCTTCATGTTTGTAAAAGGTAAAAATTGAATCACTTTTACTTGTACTTACATCATCTTCGAGACCTTCAACAGATATACCTTCAATTGATACATCCATTTTTGAGTTCAATCCGTTTTGAAGAACGATCATTGTTTTAAATAAATCGGCAGTATCAGTATCCCAATCATAGTCTTTATGTGTAAAAGAAGCAGATGTTTCTCTTTTATGTTCCGCCAATAATTCCTCAAATCTTTTGTTTTCATCAATAGTGAGGAACAATGGAATCGTTTCAATTAACGGTCCTATCAAATCCATGAAGTCACTTTCTTCACGGTCTGACACCGGGGTTCCGATTACCATCCGATCAGAACCGATTAGTTTGCTGAAATACAAGCTTAATGAAGAACAAAGAAGATTGAATAATGTGATTTTATTCTCATTCAATATGCTTTCCAGTTCAGGTAGTTCAATTTGGTTTAATGTAAAATGTAACGTATTCCCTAAGTATTTTTTCTTTTTATTGCTATAATCAAACGTATCGTAGGGTAACGTAACCTTTACCGATGCAGAGTTTTTTCGTGATTCCCAGAAAGAATCATTTTCCGCTTTCTTTTTGATTGTTATGTTATTTTTATAATTGGCGTAATCTGCAAATTGAATTGGTAATTCTGGAAGCGAATCAAAAACTTCCGATTGATATTTTTCTGTCAGTTCTTGGATAAAAAGCGCTATCGACCAAGCATCAAAAATGATGTGATGTGCTTTGAAACAAAGGATAATGGAGCTTTCTTTTTGGATAATCAACAATTTGATTTGTCCGGGTTCATTCAAATTAAATGTTTCGGATTGAAATTGTGTAAGTAATTCTTTTGTTTGCTCTTCCGATACTGAACGGTGGTCAACCAAGCTGCTTTTCTTGTGATAATCAACTTCCTTATTCACACTACACCGAAGTGTTCCGTTTTCCATTTTGAAAGAGGTTCGTAAGAGGTTCTGTTCCTGTAATATATTTCTAAAGCAGGAAATCAATCTATCCACATCAAGTGTTCCTCTTAGTTCAAAAGCAAGTGGAATATTATAAGATTTTGAACCTTCCTGTGTTTGACTAGCATACCAAATCAATTTCTGGAAATTGGTTGCTTCATAGTTTAATCTGTTCAGCCCCTTTATTTCTAAGCCTTTAACGAAAGACTTGGTGTTAGCTGTCATCTCTATATGATCTTTGAGACCAGAATTTTGGAAAAGCTGCTCAATACTCAATTCAACACCTAGCAATTTTTTCAATTTCATTTTCACCAATGCAATTCCAATTGAGTCGCCTCCCAATTCGAAAAAATCACTCGATTCAAATACAGATTTCTGAAGCACTTCTTTCCAGATATTTGCTACTGGGTGATCGGAAATCATATCTTCTGAAGAAACATCTAGATTTCTTTTTTCTATAATCGAGTCCCAATCTACTTTCTCATTGATTGATAGCGGAATTCGCTCAAGAAGTACGCTTATGAAAGGTATTTGGGATAATTTTTCCCGAATATTTTTCTTAATCTTCTCATCCAATCCGGCTTCTTTTCTTTCAATTGCCACAACCAATCCATGTGCCTTACTGTACTTCACCGCTGCTTTCACAACCCCTTCAATCTTTTGAATCCGGTTGATGATGTCTGTTAATTCAACCCGGAAACCATTAATCTTCAATTGATCATCCTTTCTTCCCAAGAAATAAG
>JAYSRF010000028.1:0-46536 GCA_043721195.1 Fluviicola sp.
TATTTGTAGTATCAAGGTACTCGATGATTGAATTAAATCACATCTAGGTGAAGTTAATCCGCTAGTTACGAGTGAAAAACATTCCTTTAAAATAAAACAGATTAAAAAAGAAACCACATGAATGAAGAACGAACAATTGTTCACATGGATTTAGATACTTTTTTTGTCTCTTGCGAACGATTGATTGATTCACGCTTGAACAATCGACCAATCATTATAGGAGGTACAACAGATCGTGGTGTGGTAGCTTCATGTAGTTACGAAGCTCGCATGTATGGAGTGCATTCCGCGATGCCTATAAAAATGGCTAGAGAACGATGTCCAGAAGCAATAATACTCAAAGGTGATCCCAGTAATTACACACACTTTTCGAAAATTGTAACAACGATTATTAGTGAAGCAGCTCCTCTATATGAAAAATCGTCTATTGATGAGTTTTATCTTGATTTATCAGGAATGGGCAAGCATTTTAGCTGTTTACAATATGCCAGTGAGCTTCGAAAAAAAATCACATACGAAACAGGACTCCCTATCTCATTTGGATTATCTGTGAACAAAACTGTTTCAAAAATTGCCACAGGTGAAGCTAAACCCAATAATCAAAAGCATATTTTATATGGAACAGAAAAAGCATTTCTAAGCCCACTTTCAGTAAAAAAAATACCAATGGTTGGGTTAAAAACGTATCAAACACTGTGTGAACTAGGGGCGAAACGGATTTCGACAATTCAACAAATGCCGCTAGAACTCATGCAGACAATTTTAGGGCAAAATGGGAGTTCAATTTGGCGAAAAGCTCAAGGAATCGATCTTTCTCCCGTTATTCAACACAACAGTAATAAATCTATTTCTGCAGAACGAACATTTGATCGCGACACAATAGATGTCTTAAAATTGAAAGGAATTATACATGCCATGGCTGAAAATCTGGCTTTTCAACTCCGCAAAAAACAACAATTAACGGCTTGTGTGACCGTGAAAATTCGTTATTCCGATTTTCAAACTAAAACCATGCAAAAACGGATTCATTATTCAGCTGCGGACCATGAAATTATCCAGACTGTTAACGAATTATTTGATAAATTATTTAATAGACGATTATTGGTAAGACTTGTAGGGATTCGCTTGAGTGATCTCGTAAATGGGCATCATCAAATGCAGTTGTTTGACGAGAATAATCGCTTAGCTGATTTGTATAAAGCAATGGACGTTATTCGAATTCGTTACGGTGAACAAGCTGTTATTCGTGCTGTAAATATGACCGCCAAAGGAATGTTACGACGTTTTAATCCATTTAATGGCGCAGGTTCTGAAATGGAAAACGATACCAACATGGAAGCATTTTAGAAACGATGATTAATCTACATTCATATTATAGTTTAAAATATGGTATTCTTTCACCAGAACAACTCGTTAATTGGGTCGAAGTAGCTGGTTATAATCAAGTGGTACTCACAGATATCAATAATACATCAGCTGCACTTAGCTTTATTCGTTTGATGCAACAAAAAAAACGCATTCCCATAGTAGGGATCGATTTCAGAAATGGTGTTGATTGTTGTTATGTAGGTATTGCGAAAAACAACGAAGGCTTTATGGAACTGAATCAATTTCTAAGTCACCATTTGTATACGAAACAACCATTCCCAAAAGAAAGCCCCCTTTTTAAACAATGCTACATTATATATCCATGGGAAAAAGCACCTGAGAACCTAAGACATCACGAGCGAATTGGCATAGCAAGTCATCAATTGAATCGTTTAAAAACACACCAACCGAAATCATTCAACAACTATGTAGTCCTTGAGCCAATGACTTTTTCAAGCAAACGCGATTTCAATACTCATCGTCTACTTAGAGCAATCGATTCGAATACACTTTTGTCCATGTTGCCAATCGAACAGCAAACAAGACAAGATGAATTTTTCATCGATAAAAAAGTGTTATCTGAACGATTTGAAGCATTCCCCGAATTGATTTTTAATACAGAACAACTACTCTCCAATTGTTCGATCCATTTTCAATTCGGAGACGATCGAATTCCCCAAAATCTAACAACATATACAGGAAGTAGAAAAGGAGACTACAATAGAATCAATGAAATTTGTCATACAAACCGACATAAAAGGTATCAAAACGATAATCCAATTATTCATGAGCGAATCAAACGAGAATTAAACGTTATCAAAGACAAAGCATTTCTTTCGTGCTTTTTAATCGCATGGGATATTGTTTCTTATGCTCAATCAAAAGGTTATTTCTATGTTGGAAGAGGTAGCGGTGCAAATAGTATTATTTCCTATTTACTAACGATTACAGATGTGGATCCGCTAGAATTAGATCTGTACTTTGAACGTTTTATTAACCTCTATCGAAAAAATCCACCTGATTTTGATATTGACTTTTCTTGGAGAGATCGCGACGATGTAATAAGGTATATTTTCGATCGATTTCCGCACGTTGCACTCATTTGTACATACAATACCTTTCAGTATAAAGCAACAATAAGAGAACTAGGCAAGGTATTCGGACTTCCTAAATCAGATATCGATTCATTAAGTCATGATAATCCTACCTATCACCAATCGGACGAAATCGGAAAGTTAATTCTGAAATACAGTCAGCTCATTGCTGGATTTCCGTCTCATCTAAGTGTTCATGCTGGAGGAATCATCATCAGTGAAAAACCTATTCATTGGTATGCAGCAACATTTCCAACCTCGAAAGACTATTTAACCACACAATTCTCCATGTTAGAAGCAGAAGATATTGGGTTCTATAAATTTGATATTTTGTCACAGCGTGGTTTAGGAAAAATCAAAGATTGCTTGGATATTATTCGAGTAAATCAACCTGAAAATCCGCCACATGATATTCGCGACGTAGAGCGATTTAAAAAGGATCTTCGTATCAATAACTTACTTCGTTCAGCAAAAGCACTGGGATGTTTTTATATTGAATCTCCAGGAATGCGTATGTTAATGACGAAGTTGCAAACGAGTAGTTACCTCGAATTGGTTGCCGCAAGTTCAATTATTCGACCTGGAGTAGCACAATCAGGTATGATGCGCGAATATATTTTACGTCATCGAATTCCTGAACGGAGAAATGAGGCTGATCCGACTTTACTGGAGTTAATGCCAGAGACTTATGGTGTAATGGTTTATCAGGAAGATGTCATTAAAGTTGCCAACCGTTTTGCGAATTTAAGTCTAGAAGAAGCAGATGTACTAAGAAGGGCAATGTCCGGCAAGTTTCGATCAAGGGATGAATTCAAAGTAGTAAAAGAACAGTTTTTTAAGAATTGTAGTGAAAAAGGTCATACAATAGAACTCACTCAATCTGTTTGGTCTCAAATAGAAAGTTTTGGTGGGTTTGCATTTTCGAAAGGGCATTCAGCTTCTTATGCAGTTGAAAGTTATCAAAGTCTTTATTTAAAGACCTATTACCCATTAGAATATATGGTTGCAACCATCAATAACTTCGGAGGCTTTTACCGAATTGAAATTTACGTGCATGAAGCAAAAAAATTAGGAGCCTCAATTGAAGCACCTTGTATCAACCACAGTCATTTTGAAACAACGATCAACAAAACAACCATTTTTATTGGATTTCAACATATTCAAGGATTAGAATTGCTCGTAATTGAGCAATTAATGAACGAACGAGTACTAAATGGGCCGTTTTTAAGTTTTGATGATTTAACGAATCGTGTTACAATTTCATTGGAACAATTAGTACTTTTTATTAGAGTCGGAGCTTTGCGTTCGTTCAGTATTCCTAAAAAGGAATTGGTATTAAAAGCTCATTTATTTCAAAAGAAACCACAAAAAAATGCGTCTGAAAATACCTTATTTGCCAGTGAACGAAAACAATTCACGATTCCTGAATTACAAGAAGATGTATATGAAGATGCGTTTGAACAACTTGAATTACTTGGGCTCTCTCTCTACAGTCCATTTGAATTATTGAATGAATCACTCCCTCATCATCAGAAATCAACTGATTTAATAAATTTCATTGGAAAAGAGGTGCTCACTTATGGGTATCATGTAACGATCAAACGTACAACCACGAAGAACAATCAACTAATGTTATTTGGCAGTTTTATCGATATAGAAGGTAACGAATTAGATACAGTTCATTTCCCCGATATCGCTATGAAATTTCCAATCAGAGGAATTGGAATCTATGAAATAAAGGGAGTTGTAACTACCGAATATGATTTTCAAACAATTGAGGTAAGCAGTATTCGAAAAATACATTTCCGTCCAGATCCAAGATACTATGATGGAAGTAATTGATCCTTTTTTTTTAAGGGTTTCTATCCGTTAAAACACTTAGGTTCCCATTAACAGTGTAAACACCAACGTACGTAAAACAAAAACGACGTTTCCTGAATCAGAAAACGTCGCTGTATTTTTCAGTGTATCGAATCTTATTTCAAGACATCAATAACACCATTAAATTCTTTCTTGCTGTCCGTGTAAACATCTTTCACTCGCGCGATCCAAGTGTATGTTCCAGCTGGAACATGTTTACCGTGATAAGTACCATCCCATTCAGAATGAATATCGTGTGTTTCCCAAATTGTTTCACCCCAACGATTGAAGATCAATAATTCAAAATTGTACTCATCGATACCACTAATTGAGAAAGACCATGTTTGATTAAACTCATCACCATCAGGAGTAAATGCATTTGGAGCAAAGAACAAGATATCACTGTTAACTGATAAAATACGTTCTACTGTGTCTGTACATCCTTCCGCAGTTCTTACAATCAATTGAATGGTGTACTTATCAACAACTCCATCAGGGAATTTAAATGTTGGGTTCTCGATCAAACTTCCAGATGGAGTAGATCCTGGAGAACTCCAATTCCATGAAACAACACCTGCGGAAGATTTATCTTGCATCGTAACAGTCGTTTCAAAGATTGTTGTAGGATTCGAAGACATATTAAAATCTGCTACTGGGTTGGCAATGACTGTAACTAAACCTGGATAAAAATTGGTGTATACACATCCGTAAATAGAAGTTACAGTTGCATTCAAATTATATACTTGTGGATTGATAAAATCATGTGTAGCACCAGCAGATCCGATCAATAACTCATCACTACCATCACCATATTCCAATAAAACCGTTGCAATTTCATTTAAATTGTTTGAAGTATTGGTGAAAACAAATTTACCTGGTTCACAAGATGTAGGTTTATCAGAAACAAACATTGGAACAATTGGGGTTGGGAACGTCAATGTTAAACAACTGTCAACTGTAGGCGAACCACATACTTCAGATAGGGTAACACAATAAACCGTTCCAGTATTCAATGGATCAACTTCAATGCTTGCTCCTGTACCAATTACAGCTCCATTTTCAGTCCATGTATAAATGTAAGATGAACTACCTCCTGCACCAGCTGCCTGTAATGTAACTGAATTCTCTGGACAAATAATTTGATTAGCACTCATAGAAAGAATGGATAACGCTGTAGGCTCTCCAATAGTAGCAGTCATCGTGATAACACAGTTGTTATCGTCTGTGATTGTTACGGTATGAGTTCCAGCAGCTAAATCATTTGCAGCTTGTAAAATAGAAGATGAATTATCCCAAGCGTAAGAATAAGGGGATGTACCACCTACAATGTTTACACCAATAACACCATCACTACCGCTATTACATGAAACGTCCTGTTGAACAACAATTTGACCTACCATTGGTGGTATTTCGGTCACTGTAACAGTTACAGTATCGATACATCCAACTGAAGAAGAAACTTCACAATTGTAAATACCAGCAGATAATCCTGTAGCAGTTTGTGTCGTTTGACCACCTGCATCGTACCAATTATAACTAACAGTTCCTAAGGCAGGTGTCATTGTCGCAGTAGCAGTTCCATCACCTCCACCTGGACAACTTACTACAGTTGTAGTTCCAGAATAAGTAGCTCCAGAATTAGGGACATTGACTACGACAGTCTTAGTACAACCATTTGCATCAGTTACAACTACTTGATATTGACCTGCAGTTAAACCAACTGCCGTTTGTGTTGTTTGCCCAGTAGGTGTCCATAAATATTGGAATGGTGCCGTTCCTAAAAGAGGGTTGGCAGTTGCTGTACCACTACCACCTGAACAATAATCAGTAGTTGCAGTTGCAGTTGCATTGACACTAACACGTGTTATAAAAGTAGTATCTGATACTGAACCTACCCCGACACCACATGCAGTACCAGTTAAAAAATAACCTGTAACTCCCGGAGGAACTTGATTGACAGTCAATACACCATTGTTGTAAGGGAATGTTTGCCCTAAAGTATTTTGCCATTGAAGGTTACCACCTGGTGCATTTACATTCATATACGGAATTTGCCCCATTGTATAACTCGATGTATTATTAGGTGCTGTTGGTGTCCAACGACGACCATCTTGGTTAGCGGTCCAGACTGAATTATTTCTTCCTGGTGTAATATGAGCAATAGTTCCTGGGTTATTTTCCGTTCCTTGAATAGCCAAACCACCATTCCAACCTGGACAAGCTCCCTTATCGCCAATAAACATTTCAATTACATTCGTTCCCTCGTAGAACACATACCCCATATAAGAACATGAGTTTGTACAAGAATACATCGTAACACCATTGTAAAGTACAACAAATGTCCTGTTTGGAGCAACACCTAATGTTTGATATTGAATAGGACCACTTGTTGCATTACTTGGATTTAAATCTTGGTGTGCAATCATCGCACTATTAAGCGCTTGAGTAACGCTTGCACTTGGTAGTGGCGTCCCAGTTAATGACCAAGGACAATATCCACCTGCGCTTGCTGTATTGAATGACACGATTCCGTTTGATCCAATAATTGCTTGGGTATATGTATTTCCATAGAAACTAAATGAAAACCCAAGAGGGATAATTGGACTCCAAGAGTCGTCTGTAAGAGCTACATTAGTTGGTGCATTTAGATAAATACCACCGCCAGAACCTCCGCCTCCACCACCGCAATTGGTGATTTGGACAGCTTGACCTTGACACACAGTGGCATCAGTACCTAAACATACTTGAACTTGAGCAAAACTCAATGAGGAAGAGAAGAAAGCGAGTAGTATAAGTTTGAACTGTTTCATAAATATAGTAAATCTGTATAGCCTATAAACGTAGATGTAAAGCAACAGTTGCTTTTAAATTAATTTATTTGACAAAGTTAATGAAGTTAAGGGTGGTTTTATGATATTTTATGTTAGGTATTCATCAAAAAAAAGCAAAAACCATTAATTTAAACCGTTTTAGTGTTATTCATATAGATTAGTTTTTAATTTAACAATTAGTTGAAAAACACAAACTTCAGGAATGAATCATATTTCAATATAGGCAGATTTAATAAGTGATAAAACAATGAATCCACTTATTAACCTGAGATCGACTTTAAATTTAGATCCAGAATTCAATTTTAAATGTGATAAATCCGCCACGGCGGACGATTTTATGAGTGATCCGTCGTGGCTATATTGAATGAAATCAACGAAGGGTATCGCTTTTAAAATGAATAGCTGATTTATTGTTGCACCTATAAATACTCATCTTTGTCGCAAAAACACCTCGAAATAGCCCGCTATTACTTCGTTGTTTTCACTAAAATCTAAGTATTTATAGGCGTTCTGAACAAAATTTAAAGTCGATCTCAGGTTATTCTTATTTGAATCAATTCATTCTAAAACTCTATTCACAATAAATGTCCAAAAGCTGTTCAAAAACATTCTTTATTCAAGGGGTTAACGATTAAAAAATTTCTACATTTGCCATACTCATTTAATAAAGTGTAAACTAATGTCAAGTAAATACCAAGCACAAATCGATGCTTTCATGGATAAAGTGAAAGTAACGAATGGTCATGAAGCGGAATTCCTTCAAGCTGTACATGAAGTAGCTGAAGCCGTTGTTCCATTTATGGAAGAAAACCCAAAATATAAAGTTGCTAAAATCCTCGATCGAATCGTTGAGCCTGAGCGTACAATTATGTTCCGTGTTCCTTGGTTAGACGATAAAGGCGAAATTCAAGTGAACAGAGGTTACCGTGTAGAATTCAACTCTGCAATCGGACCATATAAAGGTGGACTTCGTTTTCACCCATCTGTTAACCTTTCTATTTTGAAATTTTTAGGTTTCGAGCAAATCTTCAAAAATTCACTTACTACACTTCCAATGGGTGGTGGAAAAGGTGGTTCTGATTTTGATCCAAAAGGAAAGTCAGATAACGAAGTAATGAAATTCTGTCAATCATTTATGACTGAATTGTGCCGTCATATTGGTGCTGATACAGATGTTCCTGCTGGTGACATCGGTGTTGGTGGTCGTGAAATCGGTTACATGTTCGGACAATACAAACGTATCCGTAACGAATTTACTGGTGTATTAACTGGTAAAGCGCGTAATTGGGGTGGTTCATTGATCCGTCCTGAAGCAACTGGATATGGAACAGTATATTTTGCAAAAGAAATGCTTGCAACTAAAAATGATTCATTCCATGGTAAAGTTGTAGCTATTTCTGGTTCTGGAAATGTTGCTCAATATGCATGTGAAAAAGCAACTCAATTGGGTGCTAAAGTTGTTACACTTTCAGATTCTTCTGGTTACATTTATGATGTTGATGGTATCAGTGCTGAGAGATTGGCATTTGTAATGGAAATTAAAAATGTAAAACGCGGTCGTATTGAAGAATACATTGCTAAATATCCTTCTGCAAAATTTGTTGCTGGTAAACGTCCATGGGAAGTGAAAGTAGACATCGCTCTACCTTGTGCTACTCAAAACGAATTAAATGGTGACGAGGCTAAAGTATTACTTGCGAATGGTGTAATCTGTGTTGCTGAAGGTGCTAACATGCCTTCGACTCCAGAAGCTGTTACTGCTTTCTTGAATGCTAAAATCTTATTTGCTCCAGGAAAAGCTTCTAATGCTGGTGGTGTTGCAACTTCAGGATTAGAGATGTCACAAAACTCATTGCGTTTAAGCTGGTCAGCTGAAGAGGTTGATCAACGTTTGCACGGTATCATGGTTTCTATCCATGAAGCTTGTGTGAAATACGGTAAAGATAGTGATGGTGTTGTTGACTATGTGAAAGGTGCAAACATTGCAGGTTTCGTAAAAGTTGCTGATTCAATGATTGATCAAGGTTTGGTTTAATCCATTCTAATAATAAGTTAAAGGCTGCTCAATTTGAGCAGCCTTTTTTTATTTTACTGTATTCGATAAAATTAGTTGTGAATCATTGAATTTATTTCGAAAGTGGGTTGATTGTACGGCCTACAACTACATTTCAACTAAAGTTCAACTTCTTCTTTGCTTCTATTCGAATTTGATGTATTGAGGATTATAGATTGAGAATTGAAACTCAAAGCAGGTTAAAAACAAATTCCTTTTCAAACAAAAAACCGCTCAACAATTAGCTTGCTGAACGGTTCTTAAATTCTCTTTTTACTTCTTATTCCACCTCTTCACTTTGTGGAGCAATTGGCAACGCAGCTGCTTTAGGTCGAGCGACAGGATTGTAATTTAAATCAACTTGTTTAGCTGGAGGAGCATCCCAACGAATGTCTGTTCCATCCCACCACATGTACTGAGGCGTATCAATCGTATTGTTATCATTAAACATCACACCATTCATTTTACTATCAAAATCATTTGCAATAATCTCAGGAGAATGTGTAACTGTTTCATAGTCTTTACGTGTTCCAATTGCGATCCAATTGAAGGCTACATTTGAACTTCCACTGTTGTTTTCCATTACAGTAAATCCATTTTCATCATAAGACAAAATGTAGATACCATTCGAATTTCCCATTGGACTCACTGTAATTGTTAATTCATCTGGATTAGTAGAAATTGTTTGTTTGAAAGCATCTGAAAAAGCAATGTAAGTTTGACCATTTGTCAACGTAGATTTACCTCTGTCACTAATTTCAACTTTCATTGCAGAAGAACCATATACCGTTTGACGATCACCTTCTGTAGCAACTAATTGTGTAATTGGCTCGTTCATATATGTTTTACCATCTACATATAAACTGTAACGATCACCTTTCACATGCGTACCATAAACAAGACCGCGCATCCAGCCACCCATTACACCACCATAAATTCCTAGACCGATCATGGTGTTTGGCTGAGCTAATGGATCTGCTACACCACTTTTCACTATATTGTTACTTGAATGCCCACCATTTGGATTTTGAGCGATACCTGTCAAAACACCAACTTGATAAGCACTACCAAAACCATATACTCCATAATCAACAGCTGTACTTGCGTAATATCCAAGTCCACCATAAGCAACACCAAAATCATCTCCGAAAACTGCTCCACATCTTACTGAAGTTGAAGAATAGGCACCATGAAGACCAAAAGAGTAAGATCCAGTTGTTCCTGTTTGACTTGCTTGCACACCTGTTCGTGGTCCAGTAAGCGCTAACGATCTAAAGCCCGTACCTGCAGCGGTACTACCATTTAAGCCTCTTACAGCGGTTGTATTAGGTCCAACAGTACCATAATACTCACCTTGAACAGCACCAAAAATAGTTGTTCCACCAGTTACCGAGCCATAAATACCTGATCCATTCTGAGCAGAATAGCCATTAATGGCCCAAGGAAATGCGGCATTACTTACACCATTCATTAAATCGCCTGCAAGTGCAGTAGCAGTTGTACCAATGAAGAATTCACCTAAATTGGATAAACGTCCACGA
This sequence comes from Fluviicola sp., assembly GCA_043721195.1. Taxonomy (GTDB): domain Bacteria; phylum Bacteroidota; class Bacteroidia; order Flavobacteriales_D; family Crocinitomicaceae; genus Fluviicola. The sequence goes on from JAYSRF010000028.1 coordinate 10,748, forward strand.
ACAATTCCATTTGTTACCAAATCTACGTGGTTATTATCCGAAGTTCCTAAGAAACCAGTGGCACCCGGTGTATTAACCGTTGCAACACTTGTACCAACGATCCAAGCATTACCATTACTTAATAAGCGAACCCATTTAGCACCATCCCAGTAATAGTAACCAGGAGTAACATTTGCAGGAAACACACCTGCAGTAGCAGTATTGTAGATCAGTAAAGAAGTGGTCGCAACCCCAGTTACAGGAGCAAAAGCACCAGTCGTTGTCAAAGCTACACGAGGTATTAAAACACCTTTATTTGTCATGTCAACATCTAAAGCAGCACTAGTAACCGCAGCGGCACCTGTTGAATTAATTCCAACGTTCTGAGCATACGAAAAGGAAGCAGAGAAAATGAGTGCAAAAAGAAGAACTTTTTTCATACAAATGAAATTTAATAATTGTATTAATTGGAGAATTTAATAGTAATTTATTCAGCAGCGATTACTTTTTCACTGATTTCATTTAAGCCATTTTTCATGCGAACCAGATACATTCCGTGACTCAAGTTTAAGTCAGGAATAACAACTGTATTCGCACCATTTGCAACATTTAGGTCTCTCACGTAAACCAAACGACCAGCTGCATCATAGATTTGTAATGATTCCATTGATTCTGCTGCACCGTCAAAACTCATCGTAATTCCACCATTAGAATAGGAAACAATTACATCATCAGTCGCAACACAAGAAGCTGAAATAGTAGATTTCACTATGCGATTACCATCTGTATCCACTTCAACCAATTGGAAAACACCTTCTCGGTTTACAGAAGAAGTAAATGTGTAATTCTCAATACTATTTCCAGAGCCAGTAGGTTGAACAAAACCAATAACAGCGAATTGTCCATTCTGTAAATGCTCTATTTCGAAATGATCTACATTTGATTCAGAGATCGTTTGCCAATCCAATACCAATGAACTTCCTGTACAAGATGATTTAAAATAAGCAACATCTGCAGCTAAAGGGAAAGTTATTTCACTTAACGTCCATGAACGGTAAAAATTAGCTGGAATTGCTGGAACGTTAGAAGTCGTATTCGCAACTGTATTTGTTGTTCCTTGAGGAAGGTAATCTCCCCAAACATTTCCAATGTTATTAAATCGCTGAGCTCCAAGATCTGCTTCGACAATTGTATTACCGACTGCTAAATGTTCGGAATCGCGGTAAGTAAACTGTAACGTTGCACTTGGTCTTGTCCCATATCCAGAAGCATCAATGATCCAAAAACGATCAATTACGTGCAATGAATTATTGAACGTTGCTGTGAAATAATCAAACATGTGTGTTACATCCGAAGGACGATACGTATTGTTATCCCAAGTTGGTCCAGGATAGGTAGAGAAGTAAACGACACCAACTCCAGTTCCAGCAGCTGTGATATTAGCTGTAAAAGGAATCTTTGTAAAGGTGGTTTGAGAAGTAAAAGGCATGGTATAAGAACCTGTTGATGTTCCAATTCGCCAAAGAACTTGGTCAAATTCACTTTCGGTAATGATGTTACCTCCTGTGCCCACTGTAGTAACAGCATTTGTTGCAGGATTATCAACAACTAATTTTGCACTATTATCGATGACAATAAATGCATTGTCGTTAATGATGACTCTAGCTTGTGAAAATAAATTAAACGAGAGTAAAACTAAAGTTGGAGAAATAAAGTATTTGTAGCGCATATCTATGTAGTAATTCAGGTAAATATCCGAAAAAAAGCAACCTTAAACCTTAAATTCTATCTAATTAATTAGTTACAAGAGCAGTAAATGAACATAAAACGATTTAGTAGATGCTGTTTGTGGATTTTCAACGAGAATATGAGGTGAAATATCCTATCTGAAACCCCTCAATAGTTTGACTTTTAACAAACAAGCAACTATTTATTGAACTAAATCACAAAATTGTAAACAAGACAATAATTGACTTTCCTGCTTATTTCTCCAATCAAGAAGCGTAAATTGCTTTAATAATTGATCTCCTACCTCAAATTATCCGTTAATTTTGCACCAATTAATTCATTTATGGAAACAATTTTGAACCAACGACATATTGATTTTGACCGACAAGGATTTGAAGATCAAGAACTAATCGATATATATAGAGCAATTATGAAGCCTCGTTTAATTGAGGAAAAGATGTTGATTCTATTGCGTCAAGGGAAAATTACCAAATGGTTTTCTGGCTGGGGACAAGAAGGAATCTCAGTTGGGACAGCTTTGGCTATGCAAAAAGAAGAATTTATTCTACCAATGCACCGAAATTTAGGGATTTTCACAACGAGAGGAATTCCTTTGAATCGACTATTTGCTCAGTTTCAAGGAAAATTGTCTGGATTTACAAAAGGTCGTGATCGCTCCTTTCACTTTGGTGCAAAAGATTTCAATATTGTTGGAATGATTTCTCACTTAGGTCCACAATTAGGTATTGCCGATGGAATTGCGCTTGCAAATAAGCTAAAGAAAAATGAACAAGCGACGATAGTTTTCACAGGTGATGGTGGAGCAAGTGAAGGTGATTTTCACGAATCATTAAACGTTGCTGCAGTTTGGGATCTTCCTGTAATTTTCGCTATCGAGAATAACTGTTGGGGACTTTCCACACCGAGTAATGAGCAGTTTCGTTGCAAACAATTTGTTGATAAAGGAATAGGCTACGGAATGGATGCTTTTCAAGTAGATGGTAATAATATACTAGAAGTCATCCGAACAATCCGTAAAATTGCTGATTCAATTCGTCATAAACCGCGTCCGTTCCTATTAGAATTCATGACTTTCCGAATGCGTGGTCATGAAGAATCTTCTGGGACAAAGTACTATCCAGAAGGCTTGCAAGATGAATGGACAAAGAAAGATCCGGTAGCCAATTTCGAATTGTATTTGCAAGAGATTGGGTTATTGGACGATACGTTAAAAGCTTCTATTCAAGAAGAAATAAAAGCGGAGATTCACGATGGTTTGGAAATTGCATTTGCTGAAAGCCCGATTGTTCCAAATATGGAAGAAGAACTGGCTGATCTTTATGCACCACACAAACAAATTGTTATTTCTCCTGAAACGAGTAAAAAGACAGAAAAACGATTGATCGATGCCCTTTCAGATGGTTTACGTCAGTCGATGGAACGCTACCCAGAATTAGTCATTATGGGACAAGATGTCGCTGAATATGGCGGTGTTTTTAAAGTAACAGAAGGATTTGTTGAGCAATTCGGAAAAGACCGTGTTCGAAATACACCCATTTGCGAATCTGCCATTTTAGGAGCAGGTCTTGGACTTTCTATTAGTGGAATGAAAGCAATGGTTGAAATGCAATTTGCTGACTTCGTGACGTGTGGATTCAATCAGATTATCAATAATTTGGCAAAAATTCACTGGCGTTGGGGACAAAATGCAGATGTTGTTGTTCGAATGCCAACTGGTGCGAATACAGCTGCTGGACCATTTCACAGTCAAAGTAACGAAGCTTGGTTTTTTCATACACCCGGTTTAAAAATCGTTTATCCAGCCTTCCCAGGAGATGCGAAAGGATTGTTGAATGCAGCAATTGAAGATCCGAATCCAGTTTTATTTTTCGAGCATAAATTCTTGTATCGAAGCATTCGTGAAGACATTCCGGATGATTATTACACAACTGAAATTGGAAAAGCTGGATACGTGCGCAAAGGAGATGATTTAACGATCATTACTTATGGTTTAGGCGTGCATTGGGCAATGGAAGCCTTAGATGAGCATCCTGAAATTCAAGCAGATTTGGTTGATTTAAAAACATTGTTGCCATTGGATATGGAAACGATTTATGCATCTGTCGGAAAAACAGGAAAAGTAATCGTGTTGCATGAAGATTGCATGACTGGTGGAATAGGAGGTGAAATAGCTTCATTGATTAACGAAAATTGTTTTAATCAATTAGATGCTCCAGTAAAACGGATTGCTTCAATTGATACGCCGGTTCCATTTGCTGTTTCATTGGAAAAACAATTTCTTCCAGCTGCACGATTCAAAGAAGCATTGGTTGAATTGTATAAGTTTTAGTAGTTAGATCAAGATATAGATATGAACGCGGTCATTTGATCGCGTTTTTTGTTTCTAAAATTATCCGTTTCTTATCGGTTAGCAACGGTTAAACACCCGTAAATACTGCGATTTTAAAAATCACAGCAATTGCCTCAATAATTTCAACGTGTTGAGACACTTCTCATGCTTTTTTTGACTTTGCATTTCACCCCTACGAGGTAATTGTTGAAGGTTGATTAATTTGTTAAACTATTTTGTCCCTCTGGGATAATGGATATAAGTTAAGTGAATCTATGTTTACTATGTGTTCTATGCGGTTAAAATGATTCATGAATTTCTATTTTACTATTACAGCATATTGAAGACAACTTTTTCACCCGTTTCTAACCGTTAGCAACTCTTAGACTATTGAAAAGGCGGGGGTTTTCAGTAATAATAACCCTAATCTCCAATCAACGAATAACAATTTTTCAATTGAGCTTATTTAGACTGATTCTGTTTGCGAAAGCACCTCGCTTGAATAGGGTGAATTCCCAACATCAATGCGTATTTTTGCACAAAAAAAAGGATGTTCACAAAAGGATTTGTTCGGTTAAATTGGGTGGCTTTAGTGCTCATCTATTTGGTTGTCATCGCAGGAAGTTTTGTGCGAATTACAGGTAGTGGAATGGGGTGTCCAGATTGGCCAAAATGCTTCGGACAATGGGTTCCACCAACTTCAGCTGATCAATTACCTGAAAATTACCGCGAAATCTATGGTGAAAAACGTGTGAAAAAGGTTGAGAAATTTGCACGTTTTCTCTCTGCTATTGGCATGAAGGAAACAGCCGACAAAATGAAAAACGATCCTTCAACTTACGAAGAATTGCCTTTCAATTCTGGGAAAACGTGGACAGAATACGTCAATCGATTGGCAGGTTTTTTAGCTGGAAATGCTGTGTTGCTGATCTTCTTGTGGACCTTATTCCGCCATCGAAAAAAACGAAAATTGCTTGTTCTTACCACACTCAATTTAGTGATTTTAACCTTCCAAGCTTGGTTTGGATCCATTGTTGTTGCTACAAACCTTGTTCCTTGGACAATAACTGTTCACCTATTTCTAGCATTGGTGATTATCGCCATTCAATTTGTCATTATCCGACAAGTAAGCCCAGTTCAACAACGACACCTTACTTTTTCAAAAACAATGAGTTGGTTGATTTGGATTGTATTTCTAATAACCGCTTATCAAATGTTCTTAGGTACTCAAGTGCGCGAATACATCGATGAACTCACCAAACAAGGTTTAGGTCGTGATGCTTGGTCTGGTCATTTTGGATGGACTTTCCTGATTCACAGAAGTTTTTCGTGGGCAGTTCTGGTACTCATGACACTTATGCTTTGGCTCAATTGGAAGCAGGGTGGTCACAGAAGCGTTTATTGGAGTTTTGGAGTCCTAGCAGTAGAATTGATTTCGGGCGTTTGTTTAGCCTATGCTGATATGCCTGGATTAGTCCAAATTGCACACTTACTCTTTGCTTCTGTTTTGTTTGGTATCTTGTTTATGCAGTTGATTCGATCAAAACAATTGAAGCAACCAACAACTTAAAAAGGGATCGAATTGAGCTTCAAATTAGATTTATTGCACGGATCCGCTTGAAAAAACGATAGAAATACTATATTTGCTCCCATCAAAACAGAGTCATCTGGTCCTATAGCTCATTCGGTTAGAGCAACTGACTCATAATCAGTAGGTGCTTGGTTCGATTCCAAGTGGGACCACACAAAAAGAAAAAGACTGTTTAACGCAAGTTAAATGGTCTTTTTCTTTTTGTACTCTTCTCTCGCGCTCACACTCACGCTGAAGTCTTTTTCTTTTCAGTTTGGAGCGTGAGAATTGAGAGTGGAACCACGGTTTTAGCTTAGCGATCGTGCTTTTTCTTTTACATTGGGCAGAATTTTGGGTAGAATTGAGAATGAGAAGATCTCACAAAAGACTTTAAATCTGCATTTCACTGCGATTACTTTATGTTTTAGAATTGAGAGTGGAACAACGGTTTTAGTTTATCGATCATCCTATTTCTTTTTGTACTTCATTCTCTTTTTTAAGATTCCCAATGTCCTTCGAAACAGTAATAATTCGTTTCATCACTTGTCAAATAGATGTCTGTTGAGTTAATGAAATGCCTTGGTAAAAATGTTTCATGTATTAGAAAACACTCACCGTATGCTTTAGAAATATCAAGAAGACCAAGATTTATAGAATTCTCCTTTTGCCAGTACTTTTCATGTTCTAGAATGCCCTTGATCGAGGCGTCAATAAATTGAATGAGTTCTTCTTTTTTTATTGCTTCAATTTTTAAATTTTCTGACCATTGAATTAAATCTGTTTTTTCAGCCCAAGTTGGTTGACCAACGATTCCTGATGTCTGATTTTTTTCAGACTTCAAGGTACTAAAAAAGAAGTGTTCTATGTTTTCAAATTTACTTTTTATTCCGATGGTTAATCTTACATAACTCACGCCCCAAGTCATACCAATACCATCTGTCTCAAAGTCCAGAATGAAGTTGTTTTGATTTATATAATTTTTTACTCTTCCTATATTCATTGGTTTATAATAAATTAATTTACAGTGGCTTATTGTTTTGAATAGGTGGGCTTCTGAAACGGAAAACTGTCTGCCAGTTCCATAGTTTATGCTTAAATGTTTCTATTCGTACTGTCCGCTAACTAACTCAAAATCCATGATATCGGATGTTTATTCCTCTTCCTCCATTGTCTTATCTAACCAGTCAATAAAATTTGTCCACTGATAATTCGGATCTACCTCGATGGCATTGTCATTATGGCTCCAAATTACAACGGGAAATTCACCATTTTGATCTGGATGTCTTGTATCGAAGCACCAAAAATCTCCATTATCAGTTCTAAAAGGGCTTAGGTAAGTCGGATAATTTAAATCGCGGTAGTTTTTAACAACTTCATTTAAGTTTAAATATGGTTCCAAGTCCTTATTTGCCCAACCAAAACCGTCAAATGCAAAATCACCCATCGGAGTTTTGTCATAATATTCTAGTTGAAACTGAACAAATGAATTTGGAAATACACATTCATATTTTCTCTGAATACCGGTTAGATCTTCCTTAGTTGGTTTGTCTAGGTTAGGAGGAAATGCTGCTTCTCTATCTGGATACTTTTTAAGTAGCTCTTCAAGTGTCATAAGTGTCTTTTTATAATTTCCATTTATGTTTTGCCTCTATAAGAAGTTGGCGATTTCTTAGACGAAAACTGTCTGCCATCACTGAACTTGATGCGAAGCACAAGGCTTCATTTGACCAATGAACCACCAAATTCTTCTAGGCGCTGTTAGGCTCAGTTATTTTATAGTTTCATTAATCCAATTATTCAATTGAGTGTTTGTGTTTATTGTCAGGGGAAACCAACATTCTCCGTATTTTTCATCGTTCTTTTTTTCATAAACTCGTATACCTTTACCCAAACCGAAAATATTTGTATTTCGATTTTTTTTCAAATTACGTAACCTATTTTTTAACCAACTTGTTTCTAAATCATTACCTGCATTAGAATGTTTTTTTAGAATATTAATTATGCTAACATCAATTCTGTTGGAATTTTTCAAAATTTTGTCTAAATCATCTGTTAAGTTTATATCGTTGACAAAATCAATGGATAATAGATTTTCATCATTATTTTCAAAAAGATGTTGATATTCAAAGTCTTTTAAAATTGTTTTGGCACGAAGTAATAATGGAGCAGTTTTTTTAATGCATTCTTCTAATTTTATAATATTTATTACTGGAATATCTACTTTAAGTTTTAAATATGCTTCAATTTTATGATGACCATCTAACACGTATTTACAACTGTACTCAGAACTTAATACGTTACAAACTTCAAAGGTTAAAACAGTTGGTTTTAAGCCTTTCCTTATCAATTGACAATAGTACTCAACTCTATTTTGGTCAATCTTATTGTTAGTGATGCTAAAAAGTAAAGGTTCAGAATTGCTTCTGTAGTTTGGATAAAACCAACCAAAAAATCTTTCGTTTTTTGGAACAATGTCACTGTATACTAATTGATTACTTGCAAGAAATTCAATTTTATCAATTTTAGAAATAAACTTATTTATCGAATACTTACCGTTAGCGAATAAATTTAAAAAACCTTTGGTAATTTCCATTTGCTCCGAGTCAGCACCTTCGGTCATTACATTGTCTAAATTTTTAGTGTAAAAGTTTCTATCTTCAATAGAATAGTCAGAAATTGAATAGTATTCTCCTACGCTTCCTCTACAGTCTGGCCAATTGACTGCAAGAGTTTTTTTAACGACCAAGCAACTTGCAAAATCATCAAAGAATATGTCAATAATATTTTGTCCATTGTCAATTTGAATTTCTGTTCTCATCGATGTTTTCGTTATAATTGTGCTTAACGTTTCGCAAATAGGTAAAGGCGCCTTTTCAAATATAATCTTTTTGGCGCTTTTGCTTATTTGGTGTTATAAGCATTAATCATGTCCTCCATTATCCACAAAATCAGCCCAATGATGCACTAAACTAGAAAATTCATCCAGATGCTCTTTTAAAAGATTGTGTTCATTGCAATGCAAAACAACAGGTTGAATCATCCCATTTTTATGTAATATCCCTCCTTTTGGAGTGCAAAAGATCACGCCGTTGACAGATTTAAATTCCCTTTTTTAAGATTTTTATCGTCATGGCTCTGATAATTGCAGGATCAATTGAAGTTTCCATGTTAATTGCAAGAATTAGAAAACCGACACATTTATTATCAAGTAATCTAGAATTAGTTTCTTTTAGTTGTGAATTTGCTTTTTTGATTATCCTTCTAAGTGGCTCTTCCATAGTATCCACTCTACCATTTCTGTTTTCTTGGGGCATTTTGAGTTCGTACCAACCCGTTCCATCTGGATTAATATCTTTCGGTACGGGAATTATTCCATTGATGGCATCAACAACTCCACCTTCTTTAAAAAAATCTTTATTAATAACCTTTAGTTCGACGACAACCTTTTTTGTCAAATCAATATAATCGGCATTTGAAAAATCAGGATTATTACCAACTAGTTTATCAACTCTTAAATATTTTATTGTTTCAAACAATACGTCAAATTCTCTTTCTATTTGCTCAGGAGGACAATTCATATTATGTTCTTTGCAGTTATAGGTGTTTTTTAAAACGTTTAATCCAATTCATTTTTTCTTTTGGTGTCACCCTATCATATTCGAAAGAGTCAATATTAATTTTAGTTATTTCAACCTTTTCCTGTTCTAATAAAAACTTGAAAATCTCACCAACCCATACTTTAACCCGATCAATTGTCTCTTGATTTGAGTTTTTGTCAATAACAAATGAATAATCGGTATATATTGACCATTCGATCTCAACTCGAATATTATCTTTTACAAAATAGCCCTTTTCGTAAGTATCAAACCAATCGTATTTATAGTCGAACTGTTTGGGTGTCAACGATTCCTTAATAAAGTTTGTTACTAGAAACATATCGTCCACATGTAGAACTAATCCAAAAAGAAAAAACTGAATAGAATCATCATCTTTTCGTGTTTCTTTGATTATATAGTCCTTGTTATCAGTCATGTAGTTACCTCTAACTTATTAATATGTCCACAATATGATCCTTACTGAACATCCGTGTGTTGTATAGGTCTCACAAATAAGGAACTTATTTATATTTGATGCACTGCTTTTCAACTGCATCAGATGTACATCATTTGTGTTTTTCTTAAGATCCATTGATTTTTTTTTGAATGTGATCTATCTTTCATTGTGAATATTACCTCAATAGTAAGCATAATATTGAAACCAATTCCTTTACCTATTTTTTTATTCGAAATGAAATCTTGGTGGTTTCGTATTAATCAAACCCTCTCCGCCACCACTTGTCCGCCGCGGCTTAACTCCAAATTCAAATCTCCTTTTGTTTGACCCATTAACCACGGTCGTTCATTTCCTTCAGTCAAGATCACGGGCATGCGTAATTTCGAGTTGTGAATTTCACGCATGATTCCTTTGGCTTCGGTGGTGATAATGGTGAAGGTTTTTAGGAGTTCACCGTTGGGGAATTTCCATTCTGTCCAGAGTCCTGCGAGTACAAAAGGTTCCTTGTTTTCCAAGGTGATCAGGTACTTTTGTTTTTCCTTTCCTTTGGCATCCAACCATTGCCATTCGTAAAACCCATCGACTAACACCAAGCATTTTTGATGCAAAATTCCACTAAAGGAAGGCTTTTCACGGATCGTTTCTATCCGTGCATTGAGGGTGCTGTTTTGAATGGAGGAATCTTTTGCCCAACTCGGAATGAGTCCCCACTCGTAACACTGAATGATGTCGGGCTCTTGTGCTGTGATGATTGGTGTTTTCGGGTGTTCAAATCCGTTAAACAAGCCAGTCACCAAATCGGAATCCTTTTCCTTGATGGCTGCATTAAACCGCTTGATTAATTTCTTCGCGTCAGCTGATTGTTGGGTACTGAAACACATATTTAAAACTAAATTAATAGGTTTCAAATGTACCACAAGTTCATTTCTGGAGCAAGACATGATTCGTTTCCTCTAATGAGATTTTCACCTAACTAAAACTCAAAAAACTCAAAAAACTCATCAACTCATCAAGTAGCAGTTAATACCCATTCAAATTCAACTCTTCCGTCTCCGTATAAGGAACTTGTTTGCCCATTTTTTTCTGAATGATCTTGAAATGATGCTCGTCATCTGGTGTCACAAAGGTTAATGCTTCACCCGTGGCATCTGCACGACCTGTTCGACCAATGCGGTGAACGTATTCTTTTGGCGAACGAGGTAGTTCGTAATTGATCACAAAAGGCAATACGTGAATATCAATTCCACGGGAAATTAAATCGGTCGCAACCAGAACGCGGGTTCTACCTGATTTGAAATTGCTCAATGCTTTTGTGCGCGCTTCTTGACTTTTCTTACTGTGAATGGAAGTGGCGTTGATACCGTTTTTCTGGAGTTTATCCACCACCATTTCTGCTTTGAAAATAGAACTCGTGAAAATCAATACTTGCTGCATGTCCCGCGATTTAATGAGGTAACGCAACAAAGGACCTTTTCGCTCTTCGGAAACACGAAATGCGGTTTGTTCAATCAAATCCACAAATGCTTCTTCTTGCACAATTTTGATCACCAATGGATCGTGCAGTAAAAGAGCCGTCACAGCGGTTACATCATCATTGAGGGTTGCGGAAAAAAGTAAATTCTGTCGTTTTTTGGGTAATAAAGCAATGATTCGCTGCATTTCTTGCTGAAAACCGAGGTTCAATAATTTATCAGCTTCGTCTAGAACCAACGTGGAACATTGATCCAAATGAACAGCTTTGCAATCGATTAATTCCAACAAACGACCTGGAGTAGCCACCAAAACGGGAACACCCAAGAGTGCTTTCATTTGTGGATTGATGGAAACGCCACCATAAACTGCCATCGATTTAATGCGTTCGGGTGTCAAATTGGAAAAGCAATGAAATACATCTTGTACTTGAATGGCTAATTCGCGTGTCGGAACAAGAATGAGTGCGTGAATATTCCGGTTTCGCTCAATTTTCTCCGAACGTAAACGGTTTAAAATAGGCAAAGCATAACTCGCTGTTTTTCCAGAACCAGTTGGTGCAATCCCCAATACATCTTTGCCCAACAAAACGGCAGGAATCGCCTGTTCCTGAATCGGGTAGGGGCGTTCGTATTTCATTTCTGACAATGCCTGAAGCAAAGAAGCGGATAAACCAAGGGAAGAAAAGGGCATAATTTCGATTTTTTTGAAAGCTGCTGTTCAGCAATAACTGAAAGGTACAAAGCGGTGCAAAAGTACGGATATGATTGAGAAGTTCGATTTTCGTCTTAATGAACTTAATTTACCAAGATAATCGAACGGAGGTGCGTAACTTTGCCTGTTTGTTGATCTTTCATACTAAATCAATGGAGACAACGTTTTTTACCCTGTTGAAATGACAGTTGAACGCGCATGAAGGACTATTTTTTACTCCAATTTACATTGATCACCAGAAGTATCAAAGATCTGGGGATTAACCCGTTCATTGGTAGTTTGATCTATTTGGCAGGTTTTGTCGGCATTTCAAGTTTCCTTTTTTATAAAACCGCATTTGCTGGCTATGCTTATATCCTTATTTCACTGGCGCTTACAGCGAAACTCTCGGAATCGAATCGAATAAATTTTTTGAAATTGTGTTTTAAGGACAATGACCTTAAACGTATTCGAATCATTGAAAATTCAATTGTTTCGTTACCTTTTCTAATCGTTCTGGTCTACAATCACCAATTTATTGGAGCAATATTCCTACTGATTTGCAGCATCGTTTTCGTATTCAGTAGTTTCAATACACCTGTAAATTGGACGATTCCCACTCCTTTTTCAAAAAAACCGTTTGAGTTCATTGTGGGATTTAGAAATACATTTTTTGTTTACCCAATGGTATACTTGTTAACCTTTATAGCCATTGCATTCGACAATTTTAATCTGGGAATCTTCTCACTGTTGCTCATTTTTTTCATCACGCTTGGTTTCTACCTAAAGCCAGAGAATGACTATTTAGTGTGGTCATTTGCACTCACTCCGAAGCAATTTATGCTCAGTAAATTAAAAACAGGATTGGTTTTTGCCTCCGTATTGAGCTTTCCAATACTAGTGGCTTTAAGCATTTTTTATTACGAAGAATGTGGTTTAATCATCACCTTTTATCTAATTGGATGTTTGAGTTTGATAACCATCATTTCGGCAAAATATGCGGCTTTTCCGAATGAAATTAATTTTGCAGAGGGATTTATTATACTGAGTTGCATGTCATTTCCTCCATTATTGCTACTACTAGCTCCTTATTTTTACTTTAAGGCCACACACACACTTCAACACTATTTAGTATGATACAAGTGACAGCATTGACAAAAAGTTATGGATCTATTCAAGTGCTGAATAACATCCATTTCACCTTTTTGGAAGGACATGTTTATGGGATTGTTGGTGAAAATGGAGCTGGCAAAACCACCTTATTTAAATGCATTGCTGGCATTGAAAAACATGAAGGAGAAATCACCTCACAGTACAGTCCGCTGAAAAACCACGTAGGATTTTTAATGACCGAACCTTATCTCTTTTCAAAAATTACCGGCAAAGAGTACATTCAATTATTGTGCAATGCAAGAGGAAAAAAAAATGACGTTGAGCAAAAAAACATATTTGATTTACCCTTGAATCAATATGTGTCTACCTATTCTACAGGGATGAAGAAGAAATTAGCGATCACTGCAATTTTATTACAAGAAAACAACTATTTTATCTTGGATGAACCTTTCAATGGTGTTGATATTCAGAGCAATATTATCATAACAGAAATCATTCATAAATTGAAGGAATTGAATAAGATTGTATTAATTTCATCGCATATCTTTTCTACTTTAAATGATACGTGTGACGAAATTCATTTACTCGAAAAAGGAAGCATAACGAAGTCGGTTAAAAAAGAGGGTTTTAGTGAATTGGAAGCTGAAATGAAAAAAAATCTAGTAGGCAATAAAATAAATCAACTTGAACTCAAATAGCCTAGCAGATTGCCTTTCGAGTTTGTTTTTCACTAAAATTACCATTCCAGCATGAAACAATTTGAGCTACAAAACAACTTACTTCGATTACGAGTGAAACAGGCTCATTTTTTATTACGGGCATTCCTGTTTTTTTGTGCGTTTGTGTTTTTCATCTTACCTAGTACTTTAACCATTGTTTCCATTATTGATAGAAGTTTTCATTTTGGGTTTTTAATCTCAATAATTGGCGGTGGTTTTTTCGGTTTTTTAATTCTCCGTAATTATTTATGGAATTCCTTCGGTGAAGAATTGATTGAGTTTAAAACGGGAGAAATAAGCTATGAAGCAAATTATCGTTGGTTTAAGGACGGTAAAAGAAACACAATCCTTGAAGAAGTTTATTTTGGAATTTCACCAGTTGGTTACGTAGAAGATAATTTAGGTCTCCTTCTCATTATGGGAGGTAAATTAAATATAGATTTAGACTCAGAGGTTGATGAGATTGATCATATAAGTTATTTGTCAATAGAATCTGTCGTAAAAATGCCCATTGATCAACTCGAAGAACTCATTGAGTTATTGGATTTAAAATTTAGAACAAATGAAGTTGATTGAATTAAAATGGTTTTTTGGAATATTACTAATCGTTTCATTCCTTGTTTCTTGCGGTGAACCGTTGAAAAAACCAGTAAAAGAGAAAACGGTTTTTTATTATTTAAGTTATCCGATTAAACAGAATAGTAGAGATACAATCAAATATGAGGATGCAAACTTAAAAATGGACACCTTAGATGCGTTTGTAGCCGAAAGCACTTTCTTTATCAAGGATGAAGGGCATGTGATTCGTTCTTATACTTCAGATAATCATGCTGCTACGGATGGAGGTGTGTTTTATTTCAAGCTCGATAACCTTGGTGTTATTTATTTGAGAAGTACGACGTGGTTTTCATCAGCAAGGCTTCATAGCAACAACGACAGTATAAATGATTTGCTCATTCAAGCGTTCAGTCACATTCTACTCATTCCAAAATTAAACGGTTGTAATTGGCAACGAGATTCTACGAAGAGAATTAAATTTTTAGAACCTGCCACCAACGATTAATTATGCTTATTTTGGTTTACCGATTTTCACGAAAATGAATACGTATTTTCTTTCTTTATGACGCACAATGAACTTTAACGAAGTAACAATTACGAAAGCTTCAGGCGAGCAAACTTCTTTTTCCGAAGAAAAGTTACGCAATTCAATGACCAATGCTGGTGCGCCGAAAGATCAAATCGATTCCGTTATAGATGAGGTGAAAACAAAGTTGTACAATGGTATGACGACCAAGAAGATCTATCAAATTGCATTTTCGCTGTTGAAAAAAGGAGGAAGGCATTTGGCAGCTCGCTATCACCTCAAACAAGCAATCATGGAATTGGGACCAGCAGGTTTTCCATTTGAACAATTGATTGCAGAGCTGTTTAAGTCCAAAGGGTATGCTACAAGAGTGGGAGAAATTCTGCAAGGAAAATGCGTAACACATGAGATTGATGTCATTGCTGAAAAGGAAAATGAACACATCCTCGTTGAATGTAAGTACCACAATGAACAAGGAATCGCTTGTAATGTGAAAATTCCGTTATATGTGCATGCTCGGTTCAACGATGTAGTGGCGCATGCGATTAAAAACCCAATTTTCGCAGCGAAAAAACAATCGGGTTGGCTCGTTACCAATACACGTTTTACGGTTGATGCCATGCAGTACGGAAGTTGTGCTGGATTACAGTTGTTGGGGTGGGATCATCCGTTTAAAAAAAGTCTCAAAGAACAGATTGATGACTACAAACTGTATCCAATCACGTGTTTAACTTCACTCACGCGCGCTGAGAAACAGCAATTATTGGAACGTGAAATTGTTTTATGCAAAGATCTTCTCAAAAACGATTCACTACTTCATAAAATTGGAATAAAATCCACTAGAGAAAGAACAATACTGCAAGAGGCAAAACAACTCTGTGCCATTTATTAATCATTAACATACAAGCTCATGAGCGACGAAATCGAATTAGTACTTAAAATCGGGGCATTTGTCATTACCGTATTGCTTTTCATCAAAGGTATATATGAATATACGAAAGCTCAGAAATGGAAAAAAGCAGAGTTTGTTTCCAAAGAAATTAAGGAATTCAATAGCGATTTCGATATGAAACGCGCGATGATTTTATTGGATTGGACTGCCAATGAGTTGGAATTAAAAGTCAATGAACTGGGAGCTAAAAACAAATTGAGCTTTACAGATGAATTAATCGTTTCGTCTTTGCAAACACACAAAGAAAGAGATCGATTTAGTGAAGAAGAAGTCGTCATAAAATGCGTTTTTGATGCTTTTTTTGATCGTTTGATTCTTTTTGATCATTATTTGGAAGCTGGATTAATTCAAGCAAAGGACATCAAACCGTATTTGAATTATTGGATTGCCATACTTGCTGATCCGCAGAATAACAGAAAATCGAAAGAAGTACGAACACAGATTTGGGAATACATGGATGAATATGGTTACGGTCGGCTGAGATTATTCTGTGCGAAATTTGGTTATCATCAACACTAAATGGAAGCGACAGATGACTTCGATTTTTCCTTAATACTTCATCCACATGGTTGGAGTACGTGTTTCATTTTTATAGAAGGAAAACAAGTTGAATTGACCATTTCACATGTCTTTGGTGATCCATACCATGATTTTATTCAAGTATTGAGAAGACTCATGAATGGACAAGTGGAAGTGGAATTTTATTGGTACGGTGAACCAGGAGGCGAGCAAATTACGATTAAACGTCTCAAAGAACGTCAGCATAAGATTCATATTTCTGTTGAAGGATTTTCAGAATCGTATGGCGAAGAAATTAAACAGTTTGTGACAACTACTGAATTTGAATGCACACAAAAAGCCTTTTTGACAATGGCTTATGTACAACTAAAGAAAATTGCATGGTTGATGCAAGATTCCTCCTATTCCATAAGTAGAAACGGTGACTTTCCATTTCAGCTATTTCATGATTTCGAAATGGAAGTAAAAAGTCATTTAAGCTTATCTTGATTTTACACAAAATCAGCATATAGAACTCCTTCTTGTATTCTCCAGATCCAAACAATGAGTTTTTTTCAAGTTAAATTCATTAATAAATACGGGTGTTTCAGCCATTGTTATATTTTTTTAAGAATTAAAATGTAAAAAATACTATACATAATGAATGATATAATTAACTTTGTATCAAAATAAGTATACACATAAAAACAAAAAAATGGATAATAAAGAAAAACAAATACTCGTAACGATCATTGGCTTGGTTGTAATTCTAGGAGGATATTCACTCTATGTTTACAACAATTACATCGCAGGAAATCCTGCCATTGTCAATGACTTTAAATTCTGGGGAAAGGCATTTTTAGTGATGATACCAGTTGCAATTGTGTCGCAAATCGTCATTCACATCGTGTTTGCAATTCTCAATAAAATGGTGACAAATGAGGATATTCCGACTAAAACGGATGAACGCGACAAATTAATTGATCTCAAAGCAATCCGTATTTCTCATTGGATTTTCACATTTGGATTTTTACTTTCCATGACAGCATTGGCCATTGGAATGCAACCGTGGGTCATGTTTCTAACACTTGTTATTTCTGGATTTATTGCAGGTATCGTTTCTGAATGTGCTAAATTATATTTTTACCGAAAAGGGTTTTAAGATGAAGAAATCCGATCAAATCAGTAAATGTTCAATCACGAACAACATTCGCAAGTTGCGATTTTACACCAACGAAATGACACAACAAGAATTGGCAGATCAAACAGGTGTTACACGCCAAACGATTGTGGCAATTGAAAACGGAAAATACTTTCCAACCCTTGAATTAGCATTTCGAATGGCACATATTTTTAAAGCCCCACTCGAAGAAGTATTCGCGTTTCAATTGGAAGGTGAAATCATTCATGAATAATTAAAAAACGATGATGAAAGCTATTGTATGCCCAAGATATGGAGCCCCTGAAGTATTGGTTCAAGTTGAGATGGAAAAACCACATCCCAAAGATCATGAAGTGTTAATTAAAATTCATGCAACAACTGTTACAGTTGCTGATACACGAATCAGGGCTTTCAAAATCCCACCTTCTTTTGTGATACCTGCTGCGTTTATTCTTGGATTTCGTAGACCAAAAAAGGCAGTTCTTGGTGTGGAATTGGCAGGAGAAATTGAAGCGATAGGAAAAGAGGTTACACTTTTCAAAAAAGGTGATCAAGTATTCGCGGCAACTCTTTTTGGGTTTGGGGCTTACGCTGAATACAAATGTCTTCCTGAAACAGCAACAATTGCCATTAAACCAACCAATTGTACGTTTGAAGAAGCCGCAGCTCTTCCCGTAGGTGCACGAACAGCATTGCATTATCTCCGAAAAGCTGGTGTGGATGCACAATCTGTTCAGGGTGTTCAGAAGAAGAAAATACTCGTTTACGGCGCATCTGGAAGTGTTGGAACCTATGCTGTTCAATTAGCAACGTATTTCGGAGCAGAAGTAACTGCCGTTTGTGGATCTACCAACTTGGCCCTTGTCAAATCAATAGGTGCTGATAAAGTCATTGATTATACAGCAACCGATTTTGTCAAACAATTAGAAACCTACGATGTCATTTTTGTAGCGATTGATAAAATTCCGTTCTCCATCTGCAATCAATTGCTGGACAAAAATGGTACTTATTTAAACGTTACCAAACCGCTTAAAAGTGTACACATGATGTGGACTTCTTTGGTCAGTCGCAAGAAAATAATCGTTGGTCAAAATCCTTCTGAAAAAGCCGAAGACCTGATTTTCCTAAAAGAATTGGTTGAAAAAGGAGTGCTAAAACCGGTTATTGATCGCATTTATCCGTTCGAGCAAATGGTTGATGCTCATCGGTATGTTGATCAAGGGCATAAAAAGGGAAACGTGGTTGTTACGTTGTAAATGGGTCTATTGAACGGTCAAAATTCTTCTTCACGTTCAACTGTTCGAGCCATTTTTATTAAATAAAACCCATTGATCAGCACAATTGCAGTATTGGTCACGATGATCGGAATTGAACTCAATAACACACCATACCCAATGAATAACAAACAGCCAACTGAGTTGAGAATACGCAAATTTCGAATGTTTTTCATCAGAAATGAAATTAATACCATAGCAGAAGCTGCATAGCCAATGTATTCTGTCATTTCTGTCAATTCTTTCATTTGTGCATAATTTTGATCAAATGTAGGTGCTCTTTTTGCGGTTTCCTAAAGAAAAAAGTAGTAAATCGTTTTACTAGATATGATTTAAAATGACCTGTTTTTCATTCAGTTCACGATCAAAACCAGTTCAAAACTTAGTTTGTTTAAATTTCTCTAAAAAGGATAATATTATCTACTGATTCTTATTTTTGTCCAAAGATTCAAAATGAAACACTTACTATTAATTTGCACACTTGCACTTCTCCTTCAATCATGCGGTAATACCAAAAATTTGAAAGTTGAGAGTATTGATTTCCTTACCCTCGATTACAATCCAGATGCACCAAATAATATCGGTTCAGTCATTCAAGGTGGCGTTTGTGCACAATTGGAAACAGGTGAATTGATTTGTCTAAAAAACAATTCCCATTTTGAATCAAGTGATAATGTGCATTTTGATATAAAGGATCAAGAAATTAAAGTGGTTGCAATGCCAACTTCCTATACCGATGTAAAAGTGCCTGTAATGCTTCGAATGACCGGTAAAAATGATTTTGAAATTGTGACATTTGATACCTTGTATTTGAATTTTAATGCAGGTATTTCGCTTGGTAACAAACCCTATACAGCGAATTCAGGAAATAACGGAAAAAATGGTGGAACAGCTGCACTTTTTCGTGATGGTAAAGACGGAGATCAAGGAATAAATGGAGAAAACGGGCTTAATGGAAACTCCTATGATATCCATATTTGGAAAGATTCCAATGCTTATTTTATTCATGTGATGAACTTGACAACTGGAGTGGTTGGTAAATACCAAATTAGAGGTTCTCAACCATTAGAAATCAGTGCTTCTGGAGGTAATGGAGGCAATGGGGGCAAAGGAGGTTCCGGAGGCGATGGTAAAGATGGTGAAGTAGTCAACGGAAAACAAAAAGGAGTTGGAAATGGTGGAAACGGTGGTTTTGGCGGTAATGGCGGAAACGGTGGAAACGGTGGTTCAATTCGTGTAGTCTTACATTCCAGCGCCGCAGATTTTAGACCATTGTTAAAGTTATCTGCACAAGCTGGATTTGGTGGTGATGGAGGTACAGGTGGTACTGGCGGAAAACCAGGAAAACCACTAGCTGGTCAATATCCACCAAGAACTGGTTCAAATGGTGGCAATGGTCAACGCGGTTTTTCAGGGCAATTCGGTCAGATTACCATCATTGATGAAGCTTTTTCTATTGAGAGCTTTAAGTAACCATTGTTGCACAACTAGAATTAGGTTTTTCCAACTAAAAATTAATTGGTAATTTCGAATCTATGAAAGAACCGAAAGATCATTGGGAAAACGTTTACGCTACTAAACAGCCACATGAAGTGAGTTGGACACAGGATGTTCCGAAAACTTCATTGGATTTTATTCATTCATTTGGATTAACTAAAACAGCGCAAATTATTGATGTTGGTGGTGGAGATAGTCAATTGGTTGATTGTTTATTAAAAGAAGGATTTGAAAACATCACCGTTCTAGATATTTCAGAAAAAGCACTAGAAAAAGCCAAAATTAGGCTAGGAAAACAAGCTGAAAAAGTGAATTGGGTAGTCAGCAATATAACCGAATACCAGCCAGACAGAACATTTGATGTATGGCATGATCGTGCAACTTTTCACTTTTTAACTACAGCCACACAAATAGACCAATACCTCAAAATTGCAGAACAATCGGTCAATGGTTTTTTGACAATTGGTACATTTTCTGAAACCGGACCTCAAAAGTGCAGTGGGTTGAATATTCGACAATACACAGAATCAGCACTAACAGCTCAATTGGAAAATGGTTTTGACAAATTGAAATGTATTACAGAAGATCATACGACTCCATTTGGAACAGAACAGAATTTTCTTTTTTGTAGCTTTAAAAGGCATTTAAATTAGCAATTATGAATTAAAAAATTAGCAAGGAGATTGAATTAGAACCTAGAATCCCCCTTTATAATTTGATAATTTCCTAATTCATAATTTTCAATTTTCAATTTGCTTTAATTTTAAATTAATTTAACCTTCAATTAAACCTTTCTTAATAACCGTTATCTTACACTACAAATCAAGATATATGAAAAAACTACTCTTTTCCCTTTCCTTCTGTATTGTAGGCATTTCTGCAGTACAAGCACAAGGTTTTTATGACCGAGCTACTATTCAAACCATTGAAGTTTTCTTCGGTGCTTCTAACTGGGATGCTCAATTGGATGCATTGGCTTCAACAACTGAGGATTATTTATTAGCAGATTCTGTCAGGATCAATGGTGTTGTGTTCGATAGCGTTGGCGTGAAGTACAAAGGAAACAGTTCATACAATGCCAATAACAATAAAAACCCTATTCACATTGAATTGGATTACACACATGGCAGTTACGATTACCAAGGGTATACGGATATAAAATTGCAAAATGGTTACCAAGATCCTTCCATGATTCGTGAAGTATTGAGTTATGCTATTTTAGAGCAATACATGGATTGTCCCAAAGCGAATTTTGCCAACGTATATATCAATGGTTCGCTTCGTGGATTGTATTCGAGTGCTGAAAGTATCAATGATAAATTCAATGGTGATCATTATTTTACAACTGACGGTTCTTTCTTCAAATGCAACCCCGTTGGTGGAGCAGGTCCAGGAAGTAGTGGTAGCCCCGATTTAAACTACATTGATTTAGATAGTAGTTCTTATGCCAATGGCTACGAGTTGAAATCGACTTATGGTTGGAATGATTTGACAGCGTTTATTGATACATTGAACAACCATTTTGCAGACATTGAAACGAACTTAGACATTGATCGTGCTCTTTGGATGTTAGCATTTAATAATGTTTTGGTCAATTTGGATAGTTATTCTGGTGCGTTTCGTCAAAATTATTACCTCTACAAAGATTTGAATGATCGTTTTGTGCCAACTGTTTGGGATTTGAACATGAGTTTTGCGGGTTTCCCAGGAGGAACAGGTTCTGGATCGTACGTAGCTACTTCATTGGATCCTTTTTCCAATTCAACATCAAATATTCATCCCTTGATTGTGAAATTATTGAGTAATGCACAGTACAAACGCATGTACATGGCACATATTCGTACAATTGTGCAAGAAAATTTCGATGCATCTGAATTTTTGACAACAGCAAATGCTTTACGTACAACAATGGATGCAGCAGTTCAAGCTGATCCATACAAGTTTTATACGTATACTCAATTCCAAAATAGTTTGTCTACCGCAGTTTCAGGTGGTGGACCAATGGGAAGTTCAATCCCAGGAATTCAAGCGTTAATGGACGCTCGTGCAACTTTTTTCCAATCAAATACCGACTATAATTTAGTTGGACCAACAATTACTTCAGTAACACCGAGTAATGCAACGCCTAATTATGGTGAAACAATTACCATTACAGCAGCATGTTCCAATGAAACAACCGTTTATTTAGGAACACGTACTGAACATCCTGCTCGTTTTTTCAGAACCCAAATGTTTGATGATGGTGCGCACAATGATGGAGCAGCAGGTGATCATGTGTATGGTGTGAGTGTTTTATTAAATAGCGTAGACTTGGAATATTATGTATACGCTGAAAATGCAACTGCAGGGAAATTTAGTCCACAACGTGCTGAACACGAGTATTATTCATTGAATATCAACCTGCCATTACCCAATGTTGGTGATGTCTTGATCAATGAAATCATGGCAACGAATACTTCTACAGCGTATGATTCCAATGGTGAAAGTGATGATTGGATCGAATTGTACAATACAACTGCTTCTGGAATTGATTTAACTGGATTGTACTTAACTGACGATGCAACAATGCTTCAAAAGTGGATGATTCCAACAGGAACATCAATCAATGCGGGTGATGTATTAATTATTTGGTTAGACGAAGACGGTTCTCAAAGCGGATTGCATGCCAATTTTAAATTAACAGCTACAGGTGAATCGGTCATTTTAACAGATGGTACCTTAACAAATTTGTATGATCAAGTTGATTTTGGGTTACAAACAGCTGATATTTCATACGCACGTTGTCCAGATGGAGGGACTTTTGCGTTTGTGAATCCAACATTTGATGAGCTGAACAATTGTATGTTAAGTGTTGATGAAAACCTCATTCCACTTTCAATCCGCATGTATCCAGTTCCAACAACTGAAAATGTATTCATCGAATCGGATGAAGCAGGTTTATTGAACATTCAAGTAGTTGATTTACAAGGTCGACTAGTATATAGCGTTGAGAGTGATCAGTCAACAATTGAAATTCCTTCGATTGATTGGCAATCAGGATGGTATCAAGTACGCGTGATTTCTCAAACAGGAAAATCAGCTTCAGTGCCATTTATCAAACAATAAGGGCATTATTTTGGTTCGGAAAAGTCTCGTTGAAACAAGTTCAGCGGGGCTTTTTCATTGAAAAAAACGAGACTTTCACATCCAATTGAAAATTCGATTAAAAACCGTATTTTTGAACTTTCGTAAAACAATTCATGGAATACAATACGCAACGGGCTAAAATGTTGCTCCCCGAATACGGTAGGAACGTTCAGGAAATGATCGCTCATGCAATGGAAATTGCCGAGAAGGATGAACGTAACAAAGCCGCAAGAGCAATCATCGAAGTAATGGGACAATTAAATCCGCACCTCAGAGACGTGGATGATTTCCGTCATAAATTATGGACGCATTTATTTGTCATGTCTGATTTTAAATTAGATGTTGATTCACCTTACGAAATTCCAAAAGCTGAGACTCTTTACAGTAAACCTGATCGCATGATTTATCCAAAAGGAAAAATCAAGTACGGTCATTACGGTAAATACACCCAAAATATTCTTGCAGATGCGCATTTAGTAACTGACAAAGAAGAAAAGGATTACCTCAAAATCACGATGGCCAATTTCATGAAAAAACAATACTTAGCATACAACAACGATGCGGTAGAAAATCATGTAATTGTCAATCAATTAAAAGATTTATCGCAAGGTGAATTAGTTGTTGAGAATCCTGATGAGTTGATGAATACCAACCTGATCTTAAAATCTTTTGGGATTCAACCAAATAAACGTCCTGCTAAAAAAGGTGGGAAAAACAACAACAATAACAACAGCAACAACAACAACAATAATTTCAACAAGAATAAAAACCGCAAAAGACCAAATTAATGTCATCGTTTGAAATCTACGGAGGGAAGCAATTAAAAGGAGAATTAACACCTCAAGGGGCTAAAAATGAAGCGTTACAAATTTTATGTGCCGTTTTATTGACTCCAGAAAAAGTTACCATTTCTAATATTCCTGATATTGTTGATGTCAACAAATTAATCAGTTTACTCCAGGTTATGGGAGTGAAGGTGGAAAAAGTAGAACGTGGTACGTATATTTTTCAAGCAAAAGAGATTGATTTGCCCTATTTAGAATCGGAGGATTTTAAAAAACGTGCAGGATCTTTGCGTGGTTCTATTATGATCGTTGGTCCATTACTTGCTCGCTATGGCAAAGGATTTATCCCGAAACCAGGTGGTGACAAAATTGGTCGTCGTCGTTTAGATACACATTTCGAAGGATTTGCTTTATTAGGAGCAACCTTTAATTACGATGCAGGTGAACATTTTTATTCCATTGAAGCCAAAAAATTGGTTGGAACGTATATTCACTTAGAAGAAGCTTCTGTAACTGGAACCGCAAATATTGTCATGGCAGCTGTTATGGCTGAAGGTAAAACAATGTTCTACAATGCTGCTTGCGAACCATATTTGCAACAGTTATGTAAAATGCTCAATTCAATGGGCGCAAAAATTTCAGGAATTGGTTCCAATTTACTCACCATTGAAGGTGTAAAAGAATTAGGTGGTTGTTTTCACCGGATTCTTCCTGACATGATTGAAATTGGTAGTTTCATTGGATTAGCAGCAATGACGCAATCCGAAATTACCATCAAAGACGTGAGTTACGAAAACCTTGGGATTATCCCGAATGTTTTCCGTAGAATGGGAATTCAGTTAGAACGAAGAGGTGACGATATTTATGTTCCTGCTCAAGAAAGTTACGAAATTGACACCTTCATTGATGGTTCTATTTTGACTATTTACGATGCACCTTGGCCAGGATTTACACCCGATTTATTATCGATCATTCTTGTTGTAGCGACTCAAGCAAAAGGAAGTGTATTGATTCACCAGAAAATGTTTGAATCACGCTTATTCTTTACCGATAAACTCATTGATATGGGTGCACAAATCATTTTGTGTGATCCGCACCGCGCTACGGTCATTGGTTTAGGTCGTCAGCATCAATTAAGAGGCATTCAAATGACTTCACCAGATATTCGAGCAGGTGTTTCTTTGTTAATTGCAGCGATGTCAGCAAAAGGCAAAAGTGTCATTCATAACATCGAACAAATTGACCGTGGTTATCAAGATATCGATATTCGTTTGAATAATCTTGGTGCAGATATTCGTCGTATTTCTTAGAAAGAAGATCTATTTTCCATTCAATAACGTACATAACAACATGATGAAACGCAATAATTTAGTAAAGTGGATTTCAACAGGTCTAATAGCTGGAATCATTTTGATTTGGAGTTCTTCTTTTGTTGAACCTACAAAAAGCAAAGCGCCCATTGTTGGCAATAAAGCAACCGATATTGTATTGACTGGAACCAATGGAGATACCGTTAAACTTTCTGCCTTACGCGGTAAAGTTGTGTTAATCGATTTTTGGGCATCTTGGTGTGGACCTTGTCGAAAAGAAAACCCGAATGTGGTGGAAGTGTACACGAAATACAAAAAGACCAAATTCAAAAATGCCAAAGGTTTTGAGGTATTCAGCGTATCGCTCGATCGCAGTGCCGATGAATGGAAAGCCGCCATCAAAAAAGATGGGTTGATTTGGAAAAACCACGTTTGGGACAAAGAAAACAAAGCTGGTTCGGCTTATGCTGTGCAATACATTCCAAGCGCATTTCTCATTGATGGCGAAGGAAAAATCGTTGCGATGGGTGAGGATTGCCGTGGATTAAAACTGCATGTGGCATTGGATAAATTGAAGAAATAAGAACAGCATACCTTTCACTTAAATCACTTTCAAATGGACATTGACGACATTGACGACAATGACGGCTTATTCGGGTTAATAGGCTCATTTTTTAGTTTTATTGGTGGACTTTTCCGTTGGTTATTTTTTCTCGGTAAAAAACCACTCAAACAGTTACTGGAACAAGAAATCATGAATGGATTTATTGGTTTTGGCATTGTTGTAGTGTTGATTTGGCTGTTGTTCACACAAGTATTGAAACTCATTTTGCATTTTTTGTAGCAATTGAAGCGTGATTCGTTTAGCATGAACAACGATTAATTGATCATTGTACTACAATCAGCATATCAAAATAGCGATACTCCAAACTAAATACTACATTTAACACAGTTATAGTTCATTAGAAAAGAAAAAGCGCATTGAACCGCTTATGAGAAGAGTACAGTTGATTTTTATTTTGTCACTTTTGACGAATGTAGGGATTGGTCAGAATTACATAGATCTGGCAAAATTCGATTATGCATTTAGCTCAGCTAATTCTTTTGATACAGGATTTGTTACAACCAGACTTCAAGAAATAAACGGAGATTTTACGTTACCTATTAAAGTCAATGATCAGTTTGCAATCCTTACAGGAAGTACACTTGAAACGACGAATGCTTCCTTTGATCCAACTAGAGAAACAGAATCTGTAACAGGATTAACCTTAAAACTGGGAACGAATATTAAGCACACTGATCGTTGGTCAGGAACTTATATGCTGCTCCCGAAAATTTCGTCTGATTTCAAAAAAATTGCTAACCGTGATTTTCAACTCGGCGGAGTTGTATTGATGAAATATAAAAAAACAGACCACTTCAATTACAATTTCGGAGTGTATGTAAATGATGAATTATTCGGACCATTCCTAGTTCCCATTTTCGGTTTTTATTATTTAAATCCTTCCGAGAAGTTCGAGGCGAAAGTACTATTACCGCTCTCAGTGGATCTAAATTATTCACTCACAAAAAGCTTCCGTTTTGGTCTTAATTTTAAAGGTCAAATCAGAAGTTATAACCTCAATACTCCAATTGGAACGGAGCAAGATCGTTATTTAGCCAGATCGACAAATGATGTATATACCTATTTCCAATATGGAATGAAGAGCGGCATTCACGTTCAATTAGGTGCTGGACATTCTTTTGGGAGATCTTATCGGATCTACAACGAGGGTGTTACTTTTGGTATTCCATTGTTCAATTTTGGGGACAATCGCACGCAATTGAATACTGATTTTTCAGATGGTTGGATCTTTAAAATTGCAGCTTTTTACCGCTTGAAATTGAAGGCATGATCACAAATCAACAACATTTAAGTATTTTTATTCCATAAATTAACCCTTCATGAAAGTTACATCTCAAGGAAATCCTAAATTATTTGCTATCCTAGGTTTAGTTATTGGAATTTTATCATTACTCTTTTCGCTCATCCCTTGTATCGGTTATTATGCGTTGATTCCAAGTATCATGGCACTTATCCTATCAGGTGTTGGATTCTATTTGCAAAAGAAAGAAAATGGAAGACAAAGTCTGCCAATTAGTGGAATCATCATTAGTGCGATTGCGTTAACAGCTTCTATTTATCAGTATTATCAATTCAAAATAGTCTTTGACGCGAAAAATAAAATAGAAAACATCGAGGAAACATTGAAAGATGAAATTGTGGATGAAGTAAAAGACCGCGTTATTGACGAAGCGAAAGATCAAATCCATAATTACTTGGAAAAGGATTCCATCCAAGACGCAAAGGAACATGCGCATAAAAAGAAGTAATCAAACCTACTTTTATTTCAATCTAATTTCTTTTGTAGCATTATTGCTTCTGGTGATCAGTGTAAAATGGGAATTGATTGCTGTTAAGTGTGTTTACCAAGAAGCTGGAATGTCTTGTAAAACATGTGGTTTGACGCGTGCTTTTACTGCTTTTCTCAATGGCAATTTTCAATTTAGCTGGTCCCATTTATTAGAACTAAAAATCATACTCTTTTTTTGCCTGCAATTTCTTGCCCGTGGATTTTTAATAGCATGGTTACTTGTTCAGGAACAAGGTCAGAAACTGGTTTATATTGATGGTCTATTGAGTGGTATCTGTTTTTTGGTTGCATTCTTTGAATTATTCTTACCGTGAACCATTTATATAAATACAGCATTTGGTGTATTACGAGTCATGTTCTAATTTCGTAGATTTGAATTCAAAAGTATTGAATATGAAAACGATAGCTAACCTTTTTTTCCTCATGATTAGTTGCATTTCCTTTGCACAGCAAGGTGTTTTACCTTTTACTGGATTGAGGTATAGCGAAAATGGTATTTCAGCAAAAGAACTGAAAGTTGAACTTGATGAAGCAACTTGGACAGGGAATCAATTACCGATAAATACTGAGTTTGAAATCCAATTGGTTGATCCAATCGGTTTTTTAAAAGAAAATGAGATGTATTTTCCAGGTGTTGAGTTAGTCATGAAGAATCCAGCTGGAGATACTTTAGCCTATGTTGATGATTTATTTAAAGGGGAAGAATTTAGTGGTTTTTCTGATGCAGAATTGAGCAAGTTGTCGCTTACATTAGGATTTAATGAATTATCAAAACCCGGTGATACCTGTTCGATTCAAGCGCGGTTTTTCGATAAAAAAAGCACAAATGACATTACACTTTGGTTTGATGTTATTATAGTTGACGCTGAATTACCATTGGAACAAACTTCCTCTACTTTTGGAGTAACTTCTTATTTAGGATATAAAGGAATAGCATCTGGTGTTGAAATTTCATCTATTGCTGTTGAGGTTGATGAACGGCAAGATGGAAACAATATTCGTGTATTAATGATCGATCCGATCATTGGACTTTCGTTAGACGAATGGAATGCAGGTAAAACAACGATGATTTTGTATGATGAGCAATTAAGTCCAATTTCATTTCCAATTGATCAGTGTGTGATCAGCGCGCAACAAGCTGATGCTGGTGAGGGAATCGCTGCTCGGATAGAAATTCCAGTAATTAAGGAGCGCACAAGTATGTTTAATCGTTTTCGTTGGGAAAGTGTCGATGGAAAGAAAATAGTGGATGTTGTGATTCATTAAGTTGTACTGCGATATTTTCTTCTGATACTAAGAGTTAATTACTCAATCACTAAATCTTCCATTACTTTTGTGCCGTGAAAACTTTTTCAGCTCATTTACAGCAATGGCAAAACACGCTTAAGGAAATCTATCCAGAACGTGAAATTGCAAACATCTTCCGGTATATACTCGAAGATGTTTTTGAACTATCATCGGCGGAACAATTAGTTCAACGAGATAAGGTAGTAGATAGTACTATTTCTGAGCAACTACAGCTAATCGAAGCGCGATTATTGAAAGGTGAACCCATGCAATACATTACGGGATTTACCTATTTTGATGATTTGAAAATACGTGTTTCACCAGCTGTTTTGATCCCACGACCTGAAACCGAAGAACTCGTACAATTAGTAGCCGATTCACTTCCTGCTAATTTTTCTGGTACGATCATCGATTGGTGTACAGGTTCTGGATGTATTGCACTTGCATTAAAAAATCGTTTTGCACATGCTACTATTCATGGCTACGATTGGTCAAAAGAAGCAATCGGAATGGCCATTCAGAATCAAAACAACTTGCAATTAGATGTTGAATTCCAACTGAAAAATGCGCTTGATGCTGAAGGAACTACCCCGCAAGTCGATGTCATTGTTTCAAATCCACCCTACATTCCTGAAATTGAACAAACACACATGCGAACCAATGTCGTGGCGTTTGAACCACATATTGCGCTATTTGTGCCAAATGAAAGTGCTTTGTTGTTTTACGAAGCAATTACGGAAAAAGCGATGCAGCAATTGGTTCCAGGTGGAATTCTGGCGTTTGAGTTACACGAAGATTACGCGTTAGCAACCCAAGAATTAGTACAAGCTACCATGAAATTCAGTAGTGTTGAAATCCATCAAGATCTTTCAGGTAAAAATCGCATGTTGAAAGCGGTCAGGAATTAGATTAAAAAATCATTTTATTTGTCGCGTATACAAGTCAATAGTGGTTATTATTTTACTTATTGACTTTTTTATAGTACATTTACTGTATGTTGAATACATGGGGTAATTATTCAGATCAAGAACTAAGGCTGTTGTGGGGTGAGAAAATAAAAGCCCTTCGAATTGACGCTGGTTTTTCACAAACTGAATTAGCTGAAAAAACGGGAATGAGCAGAAGTTCCATCGCTGAAATTGAAAAAGGGAGAAATTTTTCCATTACTTCCTTGATTGCGCTACTCCGTGTCTTTAATTTATTGGATAAAATTGACTTCTTTCTAAAAAAGGAAGAGTACAAATTAACTCCAATGGAATTGTATGAACGCGAACAAAAACAACGAAAAAGAGGAGGTTATAACAAATGATGTTGGTTGAAGTGATTTTGTGGGGTGAATTAGTTGGAGTGATAGCTTGGAATGAAAACACACAGACAACTTCATTCGAATTTGCGCCAAAATTCATCCAATCGGGGTTGGAATTATCTCCAATACTTCTTCCTGTTTCCAATAAAGTAATGGAGATAACTAACTCGACTGTTGTCAGTGATATTTCTATCGTTTCTGCTGACGGACTCCCCTTATTGATTGCGGATTCGTTACCAGATAAATTCGGAACTGATTTGTTTTTGAAATACCTAGAAAAAGAAGGTAAAAATTACCGCGATCTTTCACCCTTAGAAAAGTTGACCTATATCGGAAATCGTGGAATGGGGGCATTGGAATACAGGCCTTCAAAAGCTGGTAAGGAAAGTCAACAAACGCTCAATTTAAACACATTGAGTCAATTATCAGAATCACTAATGAATGACCAACCAATAGCGAATAGAGCAGATTTGGCGAATCTTATTCATGTTGGAACTTCGCCAGGAGGTGCGCAACCAAAAGTTCTGTTAAATATGAATCGCAATACAGGAGATTTGTACCGCGGTGATCAATTACCTATAGAAAATCAAGAGAGTTGGATACTGAAATTCAACAAAGATATTGGTGTTGATTCCGATAAAGAACGGGGTAAAATTGAATACGCTTATTATTTAATTGCTCGAAAATGCGGAATAACAATCATGGATTCTGAGTTGCTTTCTTATGAGAACGAGCATTATTTCATGACGAAACGCTTTGATCGATTGAATGGCGAGAAAATGCACACACAAACTGTTCATGCATTGGCTGGTATGAATTTCAGACTGCCAAACACGTATTCGTATGAACAATTGTTTACCGTGTTGAATCGAATGAATGTTGATTATCCTGCAAAAGAACAATTGTTTCGAATCATGGTGTTTAATATTATTGGTCGAAATGTGGATGATCACACCAAAAACTTCGGATTTTCAATGGACAAATCGGGTAAGTGGCAATTTTCTCCAGCTTATGATTTAACATTCACCTATAATGAAAACTACAAAAGACCAACACCTCATTTTCTTTCTGTAAATGGTATAAACATCAACCACCAATTAGAAGACGTGTTGAGTCTCGCTGAAAAATTCACCATTAAACAACCGAAGTCACTCATTTCGATGATTCAAAATTGCTTTTTAGATTGGGAAAATACAGCAAACACACTTGATATTTCTCAAAACACACTGAATTATATCGCCAGTAAACACTTAACCTTGTTGTAGTTCGAATAAGTCAAAATTAGTCTTAATGAATATTTCCAAACACTTATGTCAGATAAATTACGTTGTTATTAGCCGGAAATACTCTAATGAGTAATGATTATAGAAGCTAATAGCAGGTTGCGGGCTTCTTATTTGTTTTCACGAAATTTGACTTAGGAGGATGGCGCCTTTTGTACGGAGAAAGTGAAATGCAGTGGAAAGCGGGAACCGTGAGGAAGCCCGCCTCGGGATCACCGAAACGGTCGCAATTCCACAATTGGAGCGCATTGACGGACAAACAGCGCCGAGTTTTCTTTTGATTACTTTTCTTTTGCGGAAAAAGAAAAGTAATGTCAATTAATGAGTTAAGAGGGGAAATGGCTTAATCGGATAACAATGATTTCTAAATCCTCTTATATTTGTCTCTACATCGAAAACAAACTCCATGAATCCGCAAGCAGCGAAAGAACGCATTGAATTTTTGACAGTTGAATTGAACCGTCACAATCATTTATATTACGTTGAAAGCAATCCGGTCATTTCAGACTTTGAGTTTGATCAACTCTTGCGCGAATTACAAGAATTAGAAGCTGCTTTCCCTGATTTTGCTTCGCCATTGAGTCCAACCAAGCGAGTAGGGGGTGACATTACGAAAAAATTCGCATCAGTTGTTCACCGTTTTCCCATGCTTTCCTTATCGAATACGTATTCAGAGGAAGAGATTGTGGATTGGGAACAACGTCTCAAAAAATCCATTGAAGAAACCATCGAATATGTTTGTGAACTAAAATACGATGGTGTTGCCATTGGAATCCGTTATGTAAATGGACAATTTGATCGTGCTGTAACCCGTGGTGATGGTACCCAAGGTGAAGATGTTTCAACCAATGTGAAAACCATTCGTACGATTCCACTTTCGCTAAAAGGGAATTACCCAGCCGATTTTGAAATTCGTGGTGAGATTTTTTTCCCAAAAGCCAACTTCGAAGCGTTAAACAGACAGCGAGAAGAAATCGGAGAACCGGTTTTCGCTAATCCACGCAATTCTGCATCAGGAACCTTAAAATCACAAGATTCGAAAGTGGTTGCTGATCGCGGTTTGGATTGTATGCTTTACGGTGTTTATGCTGATGATTTACCATTCGAATCACACCTCGAAAGTGTAAATACAGCCAAAGATTGGGGATTCAAATCGCCGCTTGAAAGCCAGAAATACATTACCAAGACGCATACCATTGAAGGCATCATGGAATTCATTCATTATTGGGATAAAGAGCGCTACAATTTGCCCTTCGATATTGATGGAATTGTGATAAAGGTCAACAATTATATTCAGCAACAAGATTTAGGATTTACAGCCAAATCACCACGTTGGGCAATCGCTTATAAATTCAAAGCAGAACGTGTTGAGACTGTCCTAGAAACGGTTACCTATCAAGTTGGAAGAACGGGAGCAATTACACCAGTTGCCAATTTGAAACCTGTTTTATTGGGCGGTACAATGGTAAAACGGGCTTCTGTGCACAATGCAGATCAAATTGAGAAATTAGATTTACACCAAGGAGATACAGTTTACGTTGAAAAAGGCGGTGAAATTATCCCCAAAATCGTAGGAGTCAATTTAGATAAACGTTCCTCCACCGCAATTCCTGTGGTGTTCATTGATCATTGTCCAGAATGCAATACCGAATTGGTGCGCCGTGAAGGAGAAGTGCAGCATTATTGCCTGAATGATTTGGCTTGCCCACCACAAGTTACAGGTAGAATTGAACATTTTATTGGTCGAAAAGCCATGAATATTGATGGTCTTGGAGCAGAAACTGTTGAGTTGTTGTACCAGCAAGGATTGGTGCGTACGGTAGCAGATTTGTATGATTTAACCTTCGATCAAGTGGTTAATTTGGACCGAATGGCTGATAAATCGGCCAATAATTTATTAATTGGTCTCCAAGATTCTAAAAATGTGCCATTTGAGCGCGTGCTTTTTGCATTGGGAATTCGTTTTGTTGGTGAAACAGTAGCAAAAAAACTAGCTGCAGCTTTCAAGAATATTGATGCGATTGCAATTGCCACAGTTGAAGAATTAATCGCAGTAGATGAGATTGGTGATAAGATAGCCGTTGCGGTTCAACAGTTTTTCGCAGATGAACGAGCTGTTCAAACAATTCAACGACTCAAAGCAGCTGGATTAAAATTTGAAATCGAAGAAACGGCTTTAGATTCCAACCTATTAGATGGGAAAACATTCGTTGTTTCAGGCGTGTTTAGTCAATTTAGTCGCGACGAAATCAAAGACTTGATTGAAAAAAATGGAGGGAAAAATGTCAGTTCTATTTCTGCCAAAACAGGATATGTACTTGCTGGCGATAACATGGGGCCGGCAAAATTAGAAAAAGCTAGTTCGTTGGGAATTCCCATTATTTCAGAAGCCGATTTTATAAAAATGATAGCAGAATAAGCACCGATCAATCAATCAAATTAAGTGTTTGATAGGCGGTTATCTGTCAGGTATACTCAATTCAATAAATAAGAGTTACTTCATTCATGTAGTTGCTTTTAGTTGATGCTATGTATGAAAACAGGAAAAAACCGCGAAAACAATTCTATTCCATTGGGTTACTCAGCGTGGTTTTCTTACCGCTTGTTTTTTGGTTGAAAGTGTATCGAAGCAACACGCATAACGAAAGCGTTTTAACGATTCATTTTAGTCCGCAGAATGAATGTTTTGACTATTATAAACGTAATTACTTTTTTAAACCGCGTTATTTCGATGTTTATTTTTCAGACCACGCGATTGATAATCAATCTACTATCCAAAAAAGTCTAGACTTAATCAAATCGCTGAAAGAACCCGAAAACGAACGGCTTGGTGTTCACTTTCGCTTAAGTGAGACCATGAACTTTGAAGATGTGATTGCTATTTTGAATTGTTGTGAAATAGAAAAAAAGAACTATTGTATGAATGAAAACGATATTTGGGTCATCAATCATCGAGAACACACAAACACCAATGAATAGAGTGGTTTTAAGGTTTTTTCATCCACGTAAATTCGCAATTTTACGTGGATGAAAAACCGATCATTTTGCGTTATTTCAATTCGCTAAAACGCTCCTCCAATTGCAACAGCCATTTTTTGCGTTTCCCATCTGAAACCATTTTCACCCTATTCAAGCTGATCCATTTTCTGTTTTTGTAACCTATTTTCCAAAATGTGCCCAACAATAAAGCTTTTTTAATTGCATTTCCGAAAATAGACCAGTACAAAATTCGCGGTGTATTCATGGTTGTAATAACCGTAACGCCTTGAATGCGGGTGATTTTTTTCTTCATCATTCCTTTTTCAGAATAATCATAGACCATTCCTGGAAAAATAACTTTGTCAATGAAACCTTTCATCATAGCAGGCATTAATTCCCACCAAATTGGAAAAATAAATATCAAGTGATCCGCATTTTCTAGCCTTTTTCCGTATTCAATAACAGTTGGGTCAACGGCAGATCGATTCACAAAGGCTTTTAAATCACTGGCACTCATCACAGGGTTAAAACCATCTTTATCTAAATGAATTAAATCAACGGTATGATTCGCTTTTTCTAATCCGGTTGTAACCGCTTCTAAAATAGCATTGCAAAAACTGCCGTGGTATGGGTGATTAAATACGATTACTACATTCATGTTGTATTGTTTTTAGTACAGCACAAAATTGCGATGATCGTATTGGTTAAACGATAACAATTGTAAAGAAATCAGTTTAGTTAATTTACTTCCTATTTCGAATTCTGCTCAATGAAACAGCCGTTATTCCTAAGTATGAGGCAATGTAATGTTGCGGAACACGTTGTAATATTTTAGGATGATTCGCTAATAGATCATTGTAACGGGTTTCAGGATTGTCTTTGATGCGCGATAGAAACAAGTGTTGATAATTGATTAAACGATTGAAAATAGAGTCTTCCATTTCTTGTTTTATAAGAGGAGATTTTTCTATTACTTCTAACAAATGCTCTTTACTGATAGATCGAATAATACAGTTTTCAATACTTTCAATACTATATAAACTAGCTTTTCCAGACCTAAAACTTTCGATCGAAGAAACACTTTCCCCCTCAAAAAAAAATTGAAAAGTTACATCATTTCCAGCGTTATTGAACCACAAACGAACAGCGCCTTTTTC
>JAYSRF010000029.1:0-15031 GCA_043721195.1 Fluviicola sp.
GTATAATCCCACATATCTTGCTGAATACCTCTGAATTGAACACTAAATGTATTCATGTATTCCAAGGCAGAATTCTGGGCAGATACAAACCCAGTTAATAAAAATGCGACTGCTGTAATTAGGTGTTTGATAGGATGTTTCATTCTATATATTTTAGTTTACAAAGATCATTATTATTTCCAGTTATTGATCAAATCTGTCATAATATTTACTGTTTCGATCAATTCAATATCTTTTTTTAGACGTTCTAAAAAATGGGCGTTATACTGTTGTAAAATAGCGTTTGTAGCATAAATTTCACGATCAAATAGGTTTGCTTTCGGTTCGAAATTTAATGCCATTGTATCAACATAATCATCTAATTGCTTGTACAAGGAAAGCCATTTGTTTCGTAAAGCCAATTCTGTTGCAAGATCAAAACTGATGATCTCATCTGTCTTTTCTAACTGTTTGTAATCGTTCAGTAATTGCGTATACTCCGAAAACAGTGCTATACTCTTGAGTCTATTTACAGAGCCATTCTTCAGTAAATCAATCGGCAATTTTGCACTTGGGGTGAAGGTCATTTTTTTTGCAATAGAATCGGGAATCAACACATTTTCATAAGCTGCTTCACGTTCTTGATTTTCAGATTCAGGAGTTAAATTTAATGGTACATCAGGTGTAACACCTTGTCGTTGATTCCAACCACGTGTTACCCGATATAACATCCCAGTAGTGATATTGGCATATCCAAAATCTGGGTTTTCCTCCATAAAAGTTGAAGAAAGGTCGGTATAAGAAGGATCTAGTGGAAAAACTTGTTGACTGGTTGCTTTTCCGAACGATTGTCGTCCTACTATCAACGCTTTATTGTAATCTTGCAATACTCCAGCTACTACTTCTGAAGCAGATGCACTTCCTTCATCAATCAAAACAATCAACGGGCCCGAATACACTGAACCACGGTTAAAATCTTTCAACACATGAACTTCACCTTCCTGATCCGTCATTGCTACAATTGGTCCATAATCGATGAATAATCCCGATAAATCAACTGCTTCACGCAAAGAACCACCGCCATTTCCACGCAAATCAAGGATGAGACCATCAATATTTTCCTTTTTTAATTTGATGATGCATTTCGCTAAGTCATTGGAACAACCGAGGGATGAAGTATCTGTCCAATTGACATAAAAATCAGGTAATGTCACATATCCAATTTTCTTTTCACCTTGTAAAACAGCATTTTTGATCACATCATTATCACTGTATACTTTTTGTTTAGTCAAAGCTATTGTGCGTTGTTTACCACTTTCATCCAGACTAATTAGGGTAATATTTCGCTCTTTTGATGCATCAAATACGACACTTAACTCAGCCAAGGTTGTGGCTCCATCAGATAAATCGATTAATTCACCATCTCCTAGACGCACGCTTTCAATTATATCACCTTCGTGTAATTCATCACTCAACCAAGCTGGGCTGCCTGGATATACATCTGAAATAATTACTTGATTGGAACTATTTCTGGTAAACGAAAAGCCATACAATTCTCGTTCTGGTGTTAATTCCTCTTCAAAATCCTTTTTAGCCGAAGGTGTAAAATAGAGTGAATGAGGATCGAAAGACATGGAAATTGCCTCTAAATAAATGGTTTCTAAAAAAGTGCCATCTTCTTTAAATTCTGTGAATACGCTTTTGTATTTTTCGCTTACAGTTTTTCTTGCAGCTTCTTCCCAAGGAGCAATTGAATCAGAAGGAAATTGAAGTTCATCATCTTCCAATTTGCCCAGCATCCGATCCATTATTTGCAATTGGAGCAATTGTTTCCAATGCGTCGCATGGGCTGCAGTAGAAGGGTGCTGATAAAATTCAGTTGAAGTAATTTTTAAACTGCTTTTGAGTAAAATTTCCGTTTTTAAATGCGTTTCCGTAATGATTGACAGTGCAGTAATTCGTTCTAAGAATCGCTTATTTACTGCGGAGAAATAAGTTAACTTTTTGTCTTCAATATCTTGATCAATTGCCAATGCTAATCGATTAAATTCGAGGATATCTTCCGAAGTGAAAATGGCCTTATTGGGATCCAAAAATTCGATTACAAGTTGATTCACGCTTATTCCAAATGCATCATCGATGGCTCTAGGTTTTACGTGTTTCTTTTGAAGTTGTTTGATCAATAAATTGGTTTGACGGATAATGTGAGGTTCATCAATCGCGTGAACAATGGTTGAAAATAAGAAGAGAAAACTTGAAATAAGTATGAAAAAGCGCATAAGTTGATTATCAGTTGACAAAAATACGAATTAGATGATTGAATCAACAAAAAACACCCATCTTGCTAGTATACAAAATGGGTGTTACTGAATTGTTCAGTCCGTTTAGTTGCTAATTCTTTGTAAAGCTGCAAGAACCTTTATCTGTTTGAATGATATAAATACCTGAACGAATACCACTTAAATCTATTTCCTGGTTTTCGGTATAGGTGTTTTGCGACCATACTATTCTACCGTCAGATGCGATTATTTTAACATATTCACTGGAAACATTTAAACGAATTTTATCTGTTGCTGGATTTGGATAAACAGTAAAACTAGCTAATTCAGCTTCATTCAAACCTGTGTACCAATTGAGGTCATACGACCACATAGAACGACCATAAGTTCCAGCAATCAATTTATTCTGAACTTCGTCAATATCTAAATCAGCAACTACACTAATTGGAAAATTAGATCCAACGATATTCCATGTTTGACCATCGTTCTCAGAATAATACACACCACCATCTGTACCTAAAAACAAGACTTCATTACCAGCAACCATATAGGTAATCAATGAATTAATACCAATAACAGGTAAATTGGTTGAAATATCGATCCAACTTTGACCTCCATCTTCACTTTTGTAAATCAGCGCTTGATTAAAATTGTTGTAATAACCAGTCATCGCAACATATAACTTACCATTTGTTTTTTTGGAAAACCGAACAGCAGATACATAATGTTCAGGCAAATTGGCTGTAATATTGGTGAAATCTCCAATCGTAAAGTCACCCTTCCATACTAAGCCATCGCTTGTACCAACAAGTATTTGGTTACTTGAAAATGGATTACTATTCAATTCGGTAATTGTATGAAAAGAAGGACTCGTTGTAGCTCCCATTGCAATTCGAGTTAGGTCAGGAGACATTTCGACCCACTGATCAAATGGAGGTGATGACATAACAACCAGCTTATTGGTTCCTGCGACTAATTCGCCTGTTTCTTGTACTAAATAGGGTGTATCCCAATTTCTTGGAACAGCACCAAAGGAATTATCTATGGAAAGATCAACGGTTCCATTAGTATTACTAACCCAATAAATTCCACCACGTTGCACTTCAAAAATAGCATTCCCATCGTTTACATCAATATAATTGGGGGTAAATCCGTCTCCACCAAAATCCCGAGTCCAAGATTGTTGCCCATTTCCTGCACTGGTTCCATTGTCTTGAGCGCCACCTGCATACACACCATCTTCGAACGTTTTAGCCGTTACTCTGTAAAATTGGGTGATCGGTAATTCACCTAAAGCACTCCAATTTTGTCCAGCATCAGTTGTTTTATACATACCACCATCTGTACCTATTATCATCGAGGTTGAGTCAATATAATACAACGCATGCTTATCTGCATGTACTTCATAGGTGAACCATTCAGGTACATTACGACTCCATGTTTGTCCACCATCGGTACTTGCATATTGCTCCACTCCTGGCAATACAATGGTGTTTTCGTCGAATGGATTGATATGAATTCGACCGAAATACCAACCGAATCCGCCTAAAACATCTGGATCTAATCCACTAGACACAC
Source organism: Fluviicola sp. (assembly GCA_043721195.1). Classification (GTDB taxonomy): domain Bacteria; phylum Bacteroidota; class Bacteroidia; order Flavobacteriales_D; family Crocinitomicaceae; genus Fluviicola. The sequence continues at coordinate 3,837 of JAYSRF010000029.1, forward strand.
TGGTAACATTCAATGGCGTCCATGATAGACCAGCATTGGATGAAACGAAAACATCATGTACTTGATAATCAACACCTACATAAATCGCATATAATTTATTGGAATTGGTTTCGGAAACTGCTATTCCAACCCGTGATAATGGAATGGATGGTAATCCTGTAGTCATTTGAACCCAAGTTGCTCCTGCATCAGTTGATTTGAATAATTTACTATCTGGTCCATCTGCTATCCCATTCCCAAAAATATTGACTCTGTTAAAAGTAGCAGCATACATCACTTCAGGATTTTGTGGATCTTGGACTAATTCACACACACCAGAAGAGTCAGAAACGAACAGTGTATTTTGCCAAGTAGAACCGCCGTCTGTGCTTCTATAAACACCTCTTTCGGTTGTTTTTGCAAAACCATCGCCCAATGCTCCAACTACTATTAAATTCGGTTGGGTCGGATGAACAATACAAGCCGTAATAATTCCTACTTGTGTCAATCCTACGTTTACCCAACTATTTCCCATATCAGTTGATTTATACAATCCGTTGCCATTATAAGAGCCACCACCGAAATTTCGATCACCTGTACCTGCATAAATGGTTTGCGTATTGGATGGGTCAACTTCAATTGCTCCGATTGCCAAATAGCTAAAATCATCAAAGATCGGTTCCCACGTTTGCCCGCCGTTTTCTGAACGAAAAATACCACCGTTTGATGTTCCTGCAAAAATTGTATCACTCGTGCGATGCAATGGAGTAATCACATTGATTCTTCCACCTATATTATAAGGTCCTTCTTGCTGCCAAGTTCCAGCTAAATCAACACCTATTTTTGTTGGATTTTTTTTTGCTTCCTTAATTTGATTTAATCCTTTAAAGAATGCCTTTTCATTAAATCCATATTCTGGATGAGAATACTTCATTGACCAATACTCATTTGGTTTTGGCTTTTTCTTATTGCTTGTTATTTCAACTTTTTTGGAAACATGGCAGGCTGCTAATGTAACTACTAACAGCAAGTGAGGGAGAGACTGTAATATTCGTTTCATAACTAATCGTTTTATCGTCTACAAGGTAGCTTATCTAACAACAAATATGTTTCCGAAGAAACTATTAATGTTACAGAACAATCAATTATTAGGTGGTATTATTATCAAAAACAAAAACACCCTTTCTACCAGTGGTAAAAAGGGTGTTTCAATATGATCAGTACAATTGACTTACGCCAATACTTCTTTTACTTTATCTGCTGCTTCTTGCAACAATACAGCTGAATGTACATTCAAACCTGATTCATCGATCAATTTTTTCGCTTCAACCGCATTTGTTCCTTGCAAACGAACAATGATTGGAACTGGAATATTTCCCATGTTTTTGTAGGCATCTACAACACCTTGAGCAACACGATCACAACGTACAATACCACCAAAAATGTTGATCAAAATCGCTTTTACGTTTGGATCTTTCAAAATAATATGGAATGCTTTTTCAACACGCTCAGCATCAGCAGTACCACCAACATCTAGGAAGTTAGCTGGATTTCCACCTGAATACTTGATAATATCCATTGTAGCCATTGCTAAACCAGCACCGTTTACCATACAGGCAACGTTTCCGTCTAATTTCACGAAATTTAAACCTGCTGCATCCGCTTCTACTTCTGTTGGATCTTCTTCAGAAGTATCGCGCATTGCTAAATAATCTGGGTGACGGAACAATGAATTTCCATCAAGAGTTACTTTCGCATCTACAGCAATGATTTTATTATCGGATGTTTTAAATACAGGATTGATTTCAAACATGGAAGCATCACATCCTTCATATGCTGCATACAATGCCACGATGAATTTTGTCATTTGTTTGAATGCTTCGCCTGATAAACCTAGATCAAAAGCAATCTTACGTGCTTGAAATCCTTGAATACCAACACGTGGATCAATCACTTCACGGTGAATCAAGTGTGGAGTATCGTGTGCAACTGTTTCAATATCCATTCCACCTTCAGTAGAATAAACAATCACATTACGTCCAAGCTCACGATCCAATAAAACAGACATGTAAAACTCAGCAATTTCAGATTCTCCAGGATAATATACGTCTTCAGCCAATAATATTTTATTCACTTTTTTACCTACACCATTCGTTTGAGCTGTTTCTAAGTGACCACCTAAAACACCTTTTACTTTTTCTTCAACTTGGTCGATTCCTTTTGCCAAAACAACGCCGTGAGATCCTGTTTCTGCGACAACACCTTTTCCACGACCACCAGCGTGAATTTGCGCTTTTACTACATACCAACTTGTACCAGTCTCTTCGGTCAATTGTTTTGCTGCAGCAACTGCATCTTCTACTTTTTCAACAACAATACCGCGTTGAATTGCTACGCCATATTTTTGTAAAATCGATTTACCTTGATATTCGTGTAAGTTCATAACAACTTTGTTTTTTGAGCGCTAAAGGTAGCAAGTATTCTTGAATTAGAAAGGAAGTTATTCTTTAATTATGAATTATGAATGAACCTCGGTAGTCTTGGTTTGATATTAATTTAAGATCTGAATTTCTAATAAAAGATGGATTTACCTAGGAAATTGTTTATTGAACAATGCTAAGTGAAATTTGTAGTTTATCTTTACCTAATCATTTAATTAGTTCAATGAAACTACTAATTACAATTCTATTCTTATTGACAATAACAATGGTTGTATGTCAAAAAAAAGAACAGATCTATTTGTTTATTGGGAGTTATACTGAAGGAATCCCAAGTACGGGAATCTATGTCTATGAATTCAACAAACATTCAGGTAAATTAAAGCCAGTGTCCCAAGTCGAAAACCTTACAAATGCCTCGTTTATAACACTTTCGTCAAATGGACAATTTTTGTATGCCATTACAGAATCAAAATTACACCAAAATGGAAATGTCAACGCATTTAAAATAGATAGTATCAAAGGAGTAATCAGTTTACTAAATAAACAATCAAGTGAAGGAGAGAACCCTGTTTATCTTAGTGTTTCAAGAAGCAATAAGATAGTAGTTAATGCGAATTACACAACTAGTTCTGTTAGTGTATATTCCACGAACAATGATGGTTCTTTAAATGCTGCAATTCAAACGATTCCTTTTTCTGGCAGAAGTATCATCGAAGAGCGACAAGAGAAAGCGCACATTCACGCAGCTGTTTTCTCTCCAAAACAAGATTTTGTTTTCTTTCCAGATCTTGGATCAGATCAAATTCGTGTGTTTCGAGTTGATTCTACCAAATCACAGCCTCTTGTTTCAGTTGATTCGTTGAATATACAATGCATTCCAGGAAGTGGTCCACGCCATTTTATCTTTCACCCTAACGAACAATTTGCCTATTGCATAGAAGAATTGAGTGGAATGGTTTCTGCTTATACTTATTCCAATGGAAAACTCGATTCGATTCAACGGATTTTCTCGTATTCCAAGTTACAGAAATCCTATGCAAGCGCTGATATTCATACTTCCCCAGATGGTGATTTTTTGTACACGTCAAATCGAAGTGAAAGCGAAAACACCTTAGCTATTTTCTCCATTGATTCCATTTCTGGCGCACTCAAGTTAGTTGGACATCAATATACATTTGGAGAACACCCACGTAATTTTGTTATTGATCCATCAGGAAATTTTCTGTTAGTCGCAAATCAAGTAACCAAAAACATTGTTGTTTTTAGACGAGATTTGCAAACGGGATTATTGACAAAATTAAAATTGGAAATCACTTTACCCACATCTCCTTCTTGTTTAGTAATGCGCGTTTTTTGATCATTTAATCGAACTATTCAATTCGAACTTTATAACCTGAGTTTGACATTAATTATCAAGCTAGAATTCTGAAAAGTAATGGTTCTTTCAAAATTACTTTAGGTTTACAAAATACCACACAAAATTCATCTGTTTCATACACATTCAAAAAAACGTGACCCTTTTTTCATCTTTCACCAAAGGTTTTTTAAAAATGAATGGTTTATAGAGTCAAACACATTCATGCGATGAAAAAAAAAGTACTCTTAATGGCGGCGTTGATCTATGGTGGATCATTTTACGCGCAACAAATTCCAAATGCTGGTTTTGAAGATTGGCATTCATTTTTCAATTCTCAAGCACCTGATTATTGGACGGGAACAAACCAACTTGTGATTGCAGGAGCTTCACCTGGGATTGAACCATCAATAGATGCGCATTCGGGACAGTACGCTGCGCTTTTCTCGACTGTTGTCATGAGTTTACCAGGAAATGAGACGTATTATCCAAGTGTTCTTTACATCAACTCTGAAGCAGAAACAGATGATGACGGAATGCCTTTTACACATCGTCCTGATTCGATGGTAGCTTGGGTGAAATACTTTCCGAATGGACAGAATCAATTTTTAATCCGAGCTGATTTGTTAAAATACGATCCAGTTGCTCAGCAAACGAATATTATCGGAACTGCTGGAACTGCTGGAATATCAATGGGAAATACGTACACACGCATCAGTTTCCCATTTGAATATGTTTCTGCTGAAATTCCCGATACACTCACACTCCTGATTGCTTCGAGTGTATTGGAACCGACACTCGATGGAACATTCTTGTATGTTGACGATCTAGAATTCATTTACAACACTTCTGCTGCTATAACGGAGAACAATCAATTATTTACAATCAGCCCGAATCCAGCAACTGACTTCATCAACATTGAAAGTACTGCTGCTATTGCAGCAATTGAAATCGTTGATTTAAATGGCAAAATTGTTTTAACTATCCAGGAACCAATGGCACATTCAGAAATTAACATCAGTGAATTAAATGCGGGTGTTTTCGTTTGTCAGGTCACTACATTCGAGGGATTGATTTACCAAGAAAAAATAATCAAACAATAGAGCACCCCAACTAGAGCAAAAAGAGGTCGTGAAGTTCACGGCCTTTTTTCATCTACCACCAAAGGTTTTTCAAAGTTCGGTTGTCTTAAAAACAAATATACTTTACGATGAAAAAACAATTATTTTTTATTGCAACTCTGATCACTTTTGGATCATTGAATGCACAACAAATTCCGAATGCAGGATTTGAAGATTGGAGCAACTTTGGAACCTATCAAGATCCTGAATCCTGGTATAGTTTTAATTTCTTCTCCTTATTAGGTGGTCCAATTGTCGTTTCAAACACAACAGATTCCCACAGCGGAACCTATGCTTTAAAAGTAGAAACGGGAATTGGCGATCTTGGTTTTGATGGTGAACCAGATACACTTATTGGAATGGTAAGTTTAGGTTCGATAAATTTCACCACCACTGTTTCCGGAGCACCTTTTATTGGTCGCCCAGATTCATTAGTTGGCTGGTACAAACTAACATCCCCCAATTCTATTCCTTGCTACATTATCACAAACACAACGAAATGGAATAGCACGACTAATTCCCAAACTGAAATTAGTGGTGCTCTTTTTATGGGGGAAACAAGCTCATCTTACAAACGTTTTAGTGTTCCTTTTGAATACAATTCAACTGAAATTCCTGATACCTTGCAATTTTTTATCGTGAATGCCGAAGAAGGAAATGAAGTAAACAATATTCTATATGTTGATGATCTAGCATTCATTTACAACAGTTCTGCTGCTATAACGGAGAACAATCATTTATTTACAATCAGCCCAAATCCTGCAGCTGACATCGTCAACATTGAAAGTACTGCTGCTATTGAATCGATTGAAATGGTTGATTTAAATGGGAAAATTGTTTTAACGATCCAAGAACCAGTAGCTCATTCAGAAATTAACATCAGTGAATTAAATGCTGGTATTTTCATTTGTCGGGTGAAAACAACTAGTGGATTTATCGCTCAAGAACGTATTGTCAAACAATAGGTTATGCTCTATACGTTATAAAAAAGGTTGCGACTTAATTGATCGCAACCTTTTTTTAGTTAAATGCGTTATTTTTTATCAGAAAAACTGAATTTAACCAAAGGTTTTGCTCATAAGAATTGTCTATATAATTAGAACAATAAAACATTTCGAAGTATGAAAAATTCAAGCCGCATCGGGCTAATGCTTATGAGTGCATTTAGCCTTCAACAGTTACAAGCGCAGGAGCATGCAACAGATTCAATCGCTCAATTTAGCTTGCAAAACAAACATACGATAACAGCTAGTTATGCACCCGGAATTCCCTTCTACCAAATAGGATCGAGGCTTGTATACAATTCAGATTTTGATCAATTTAGATTGCGAAATTCTGGATCGCTTGGAACAATCAGTTTAGGATATGAACATCGCTTAACACGTTCTTTCAGCATGGGAATTAATGCCTATTACAGTCAGTTTTCTTCCACTGGAACGATGAAAGAAGATTCAACCAACCTGGAACAACAGGTAGATTATACGATCAATCGTTTTCGTGTGCAAGCCCGTTTCACCTATTTATTTAAAGTTGCTGACCCAGATTTAGACATTTATATTGGTGGGGCAATTGGCACTAACAAACGCATCAATAAGCTTTTTATCAATGATGTAGAAAGCGATGCAAGTGAATTGCCACGATCATTTACGCTTCCTTTTTCTATGAGAGCTTATTTTGGAATGCGCTATACGATTTATCAAAACCTGGGAGTACACTTAGAATTTGGATTGGGTGGTCCTATGGCTAGTTTTGGAATTAATTACCGTTTTTAATCGTTTATTATAGCGATTAATCTACTTAAAATTAATCGCTATAATTTACTGTAATATTGCAAGTTATAGAACAATTTGGCAAACAAAGCCAAATACCTTTCTTAACTTTACGGAAATTTATTTAAAAAATTCGTTCGAGACCAAAGGTTTTTGAAAGCACGGTTGTTTACCAACTAGAATTAGGCTAGAAATGGAAAAAGTAAAGTGGTATTCAAGCAAAAAAACAGGAAGTAGATTAACTATCTTGATTAAAACGCATGGTTTTTTTCTTGTTCTGCTAATCATTTCTCTAAAACCTCTTAATGTTACAGGGCAAAAAGACACCATTGCCAAAAAAGACACCAAATACACCTTGTCAATTGGTTACGGAATCGGTTCGTTGTTTTTTACACCGAATTACAGTATTACACAAAAATTGTACTATGATACAATCGATACGCTGTCATTTCAAACTCAACAACTATCAACAGATCTTAAAATCAAACCAATTTTAGCCAAATTTAGTTTTAAGATCAATGAACGTTCAAGCCTAGGGATCCAATGCATTTACAATGGTTACATTGCTTCAGGAATGAACATAGATTCAATCTGGGTAGAAAGCACTCAATCCTATACTGTAAATAGGTATCGAACCAAGTTCGTAATGAATCGTTTTCGTGTTCAATTAGTCTACATTCGAAATTTTACGCATAAAAATCCACGGTTCGAAAGTTCGTTTTATACAGCATTGGGTTGGAGTAACAAATTCAGACAATACTATGAAAATGATAAAAAAGCCGACTACACGAATACTCCATTTGCAGGCGGTTTTGGTGCAGAAGTGAATAATCCTATTTCTATTCGACTTGCTTATAGTGTGTCCATTAATTTAAGTGATCGCTTGGGCTTGCATACTGAATTTGGATTAGGTGGTCCATTATTAACGATCGGTTTAACGACCAAATTTTAAGATCCGTTTTTTTAATAAACAACGAGAAGGTTTGGAAATTGAATTGATAAAACAGTGTCTAAAAGAAGACAGGAGATCGCAAGAAGCCTTCTATAAGATCTGCTACACGCGATTTATTGGAACAGCTAATCGTTATGCCAATGATAAAGAGCAAGCTGTATACTACTTCAATTTGGGCTTTGTGAAAATATTGCTTAATTTGAACCAATTCAATCCTGACAACCCGTTTGATTTTTGGGCAAAAAGAGTATTGATTAATACGATTTTAAACGAGATTAAAAAAGAAAAAAGAGCACACGAAAAGGTAATCGTAACAGATGATTGGAATACCATTCCAGTAAATCACAACGAAGCATCATACGAAGAAGAATTACTTGCGAAGATTGAATTAGTGAAAGAAAAAGTTCAGTTTTTGCCTCCAATGACAAAACGCGTATTCAACCTGTATGCGATAGATGGTTACAAACACCATGAGATTGCGACAATGTTGGATATTAATGAAAATACAAGTATGTGGCATTATTCGGATGCCAAGAAAAAAATTCGCAAACTGTTAGAACTTAATTAAGCGGCAGATGGAAGACTTTACTCATCAACAAAACGATTCAATTCCAGAAGGATTAGAATTCAACGAAAGCTACATGAACCAAGCTTTTGAAATGTACGCTGCTGAAAAAGAATCACGGAAACGTCGATTCTACATTTGGTTTTGGAGCGTTTCAGCAGGATTTGCTGCAGTAATCGGTTTCTGCTTTTTCTTCTTCTATTCAAGCGAAAATGAACAAGCGATTGGTTCACCTGCACAATTAACAAGTTCCAATAACAAAACAACTACTCAACATTCCTCTTCTAATAATAAAACTTCAATTCACGAAACGGATAAAGAGCAAGCTACTTTCGATGCAGATGATGCTAAGCATACGAACGTCAGTACTATTGTAGATTCACAACCAAAATCGAATCGTAAAAACAATCGATTTAACAAATTCAAGAAAAAAAGTGGGCAGTCCTATCCCATTGACAATGAATTGTTCATTCAACGAACAGTTAAAAAAGCTGGTTTGAAACCAACGATGAATTCTCTAAAAAACAGTGTAAATACAATCCAAGCAAATAGACTTGGAAATGATCCGTTGGTAAATGCTGATCCTAACGATACGTTAAACGGAAACCCAGGTTCTCCCAATCTACATGGTGAAAACGTATTGATGCAAGATTCAAGTGATTCTACCTCGAGTAGACCTTTTGATAAAATCCAGAAACATCACTTTTACATGAACTTTGGAGTGAACACCTTATTTGGTATTTCTGAATTAAAAAACAGCTTTAATGTACGTGAATCAGCTGGTTTAGGTTATGAATACAGATTGAGTCAACGTTATTTTTTGAGTTTGAATACTGAGTTTCATTCCATTGCTAAAATCAACTATTATCGTTACATAGGTGAAACTACGGGTTCTTTATCGAGTACTTATTTCACCAAAACGACATTAAAATATGTATCTATTTCGCCAAAAATCGGTGTAAATTTTGGAAGACGTCATTCTGCAACGTTTGGACTTGGTCTTGAATACTTATTAAAAGATAAAGATGATCGTTTTGAAATAAAAGGATATACTGAAAATGGTGCAACGAAATCAACGAATAATTATTACGACACCTTTAATCGATTGAATTATTCAGTGAGTCTAGGGTATGGATATCGACTTTCCAAGAATACAAGCATCTTTGCAACGTATCATTTTGGTTTATCTGATATTACCAAAAACACCGAAACAACTACAACGTTAGATCGCAACAGTCGATTACAATTGTTGTTACGGATCAAGTTATTTTAATTGACTTCTAACCGAATTATAAATTTGAATTCAGGTTATTACTCAATGCGCATGCATCTTCCACATAGATGAAATAGCACGTGATGAAGCATCTTTTGTAGCCTTTTCAGTTAAATCTGACCATATTTGCTCAATTCCTGCTTTGAGTGCTTGCTCCTCATTTTGATAAGCCGACCACATTGTCCGTGGGTCTTCAAAATAATGCTTGATGAAGTTGGTATCAAAATCACCTGAGCGGAAAGCGGGGTGTTTCATTACGAATTTACCAAAATCCAAGGTCGTTTTTAATCCAGAAATTTCATACGCATCAATGGCAACTACCATTTTATCTAAAGCTGCTTCACGTGTTTCTGCCCAAACAACCAATTTAGCGATCATTGGATCATAGAAAATGGGAACATCCATTCCTTCTTCAAAAGCATCATCCACACGCGCTAAACCTGTATTTGGTCTACGGTAACGGTGCAATGTTCCAATATCAGGAGTAAATCCATTCAAGGTATCTTCTGCATAAACTCGCACTTCAATGGCATGTCCATGAATTTTTAATTCGTCTTGCAATTTGGGTAAACGTTCTCCACGAGCAACGATCACTTGCCATTCTACCAAATCCAAACCAGTGATTTCTTCGGTTACAGGATGTTCAACCTGCAAACGTGTATTCATTTCAAGGAAGTAGAATTTATGTTCTGCATCCAATAAGAACTCAACTGTTCCTGCTCCTTCATAGTTACAAGCTTTACACACTGCAACCGCCGCTTCACCCATTTCTTTGCGTAATGCAGGTGTAAGAACAGCACTTGGTGCTTCTTCAACTACTTTTTGATGACGACGCTGAATGGAACATTCTCGTTCAAATAAATAAACTGTATTTCCCAATTGATCAGCAAATACTTGAATCTCGATGTGGCGTGGTTTCGTTACGAATTTTTCTATAAAAACAGCATCATCGCCAAAGGAAGAACGCGCTTCACTTTGCGCCAATTGCATTTGTTCTTCAAACTCTTCTACATTGTTTACTAAGCGCATTCCTTTTCCACCACCACCAGCAGATGCTTTGATGAGAATAGGAAACCCTACTTCTGCTGCAATAATTTTAGCAGCTTCTACATCTGTGATTGCTTCATCAACTCCAGGAACAAGTGGAACATTGTAACTTTTAACCGCTTGTTTGGCACTTAATTTATCGCCCATTAATTCCATCGCTTCAGGTGAAGGTCCGATGAATTTAATTCCAGCTGCTTTCACTTTACGCGCAAAACCTGCATTCTCAGATAGGAAACCGTAACCAGGATGAATTCCATCTACGCCTAAATCTTTACAATGTTGTAAGATTAAATCTTGTTGCAGGTAACTTTCCGAGGAAGGTGATTTACCAACGTATACAGCTTCATCAGCTTCCATTACGTGTGGCGCATTTCTATCAGCATCGGAATAAATAGCTACAGTAGCAATTTGCATTTTTTTTAGGGTACGAATTACACGGCGTGCGATTTCACCTCTGTTTGCAATCAAGACTTTTTTCATGCGAATGTTGAATTTCGACAAAAATACGAATCTACTTCACAAAGTGACCTACTAACCTCAGTTCGATTATAAATTTTGTTCAGAACGCCCATAAATTCTAGAGTTTGAGTAAAAAAAATGAAGGAATAGCGGGCTATTTCAAGGACTTTTTAGGATAAAATCTGGTATTTATGGGTGAAATCCTTTTATCTATCCAATTCAATCTTTGAAATAA
>JAYSRF010000030.1:0-46273 GCA_043721195.1 Fluviicola sp.
GGCTACGAAGTAATTGGTTTGTTTATGCGGAACTGGCACGATGAATCCGTCACCATATCAAACGACTGCCCTTGGATAGACGACTCCAACGACGCATTACTCGTCGCTGAGCACCTCGGAATTCCTTTCCAAGTATTGGACTTAAGCAAAGAATACAAAGAACGCATTGTTGATTACATGTTCAACGAATACCAAGTCGGCAGAACACCCAATCCAGATGTACTATGTAACCGAGAGATAAAATTCGATGTATTCTTAAAAGCAGCCATTGAATTGGGAGCTGATTTCGTAGCAACCGGTCATTATTGCCGAAAAACCACCAGCGAGAATGGAATTCACCACTTATTAGCCGGTAAAGACCTAGGAAAAGACCAATCTTACTTCCTTTGTCAACTTTCGCAAGAACAACTTTCTAAAGCATTATTTCCCATTGGTGAATTGCAAAAACACGAAGTTAGAGCCATTGCAAAAGAAATCGGATTGGTGACAGCCGATAAAAAAGACTCACAAGGATTGTGCTTTGTTGGTAAAATAAGTCTACCAGAATTTCTTCAACAAAAGCTTCAAGTAAAAAATGGTAATGTTATTGAAATAGAATCAGATAAAGATCAATTTAAAGCTTATCATTCACTAGAACGGACACCAGAAAACGTCGAAGTACTTAGCGAACCGTTTCAATTCGAACCAGCAATGGGGATAATCGTTACCGAACACATTGGCGCGCATTATTACACGATCGGTCAACGGAAAGGACTTCACATTGGCGGAAGACCTCAACCCTCTTTTGTTATTGGAATAGATACCGATAGCAATACCGTTTATTCTGGACAAACAGAAGATCATCCAGGACTCAATCGTTGGGCATTAAAAATCAATCCAGAGGAAATTCACTATATACAACCAGAACACACCTTAGCAATTGGAGGAACGGCTCGTTATGCAGTTCGAATTCGCTATAGACAACAATTACAAGGCGCAACGTTGATTCGCAAGGAAAACGGGCTTTACATCTTATTTGACGACATTCAGCGTGGAATAACACCCGGACAGTTTGCTGCTTGGTATGAAAACGATGAATTAATTGGATCTGGGATTATTGCTCATTAGGAAAATACGTATCGAAGGTAAAATCACTGTAAAAAGTAACAATCTTCACAACTTGCTTTAGATCAGCCTTCTCCTTTTTGGGAGTAGCATAAACAAGTGGAGATTCCTCATTAACAGTCAGCTTACTCACTTCTGAATTTACAATCACTGTATCTTGACTCACATAATGTTTACCCGTTAAAAGCCAGTGAGCCTGCACTTTAGGGAATGATATTAATACTTTTTCAATGAATTCGAAGCTGGGTTTATTCCGGCCACTCAATACATGACTCACATTTGAACGTTGCACTCCAATACGATCAGCAAATGCTCCAGCCGTTAATTTTTGTGAATCTATTACCATTCTAATCCGATCCTTCACTTCCATGTTACAAATGTACTAACATTAAATTACATTTGACACTTGCTTTATTTTTACAATAGTTTACAAATGTAATTAGTTGGACACAAAAAAAACCGTCCAAACACTTGAACGGTTCAACTATCTTTTAAAACGTACTAATTAGCGTGGTAATTGAAAAACAAAGAAGTCGATTTTACTGTAGGAAGGGCTGGTCCAAATGTAACCAAATCCATTAATTGAGCAACTTCCATTAGTGACAAATTACTTTTTTGTCCCAACTCTCTGTGACGTGCTAATTTGTGTTTTGCTAGGTTTACCGCGTTATTAATCATTGTAAGTTCCATATTATAAGTATTCTTTAGTCGCAATTTATTTCGGTTGCGTTTACGGCACTTTTTTAAGGAGGTTACAAAAAACATTGATTTTTTTATTTTTTTTGAATCAAATCAACTGTTTTAGTTTAAATAATTAGAATTAAATACCTATAAAACAATGCATTACTACTGAAATCAGTCTTCTAAACTAATGTGAATAAAATTGGTGATTATCCAATAGATGAGTACAAATGGATAACTTACTATTCGCAAGAAGATTCCCTTTTTTGATTTCCGCACTATTTCGCACTCTAGCTGCGGTTCTTTTTGAAGCGCATTTCCTTTATAATATTGCATATCGATTCGTTTTTACAAAGGTTTAGAATTGCTTTTTTCTATACATCGAAATTGAGCTCAAATCCACCGATTAAGATAATTGACTTTTTATTGCTTAATTATTCAATTAAGTCAACTTAATTTACTTAATTAGCAGTATGCAACTGAATGGTTTTCCTGAAGAGATAAAGCGTTTATGCTCACTTATTTTCGGTGATCATAGCTGGATTCTTTGGCTACATAACCACAACGATTCGCACACAATTGATGCACAGCACATCCAAATTTGTACGCTTGAAGAACGTGCATTGATAAAACAGTTCACTCTTTCCAATACCAACACGCCATTCAGTGCAACCGGTTCTCCTGTTATTCAACAGTATTTAAATGGGCAATCGCTATTATCAACTCAATTTATAACCATTGAAATTGGTCAACAGTCAGCCTTACTCGCTTTTCACAAAGACACATTTCAAATAGCCGAAATTGCACAACGATTGATCCAAGATCGCTGGAACGAATGGCAATTACGTGGTCAGTTAGCGCAATTGATCGAACAACAACAGCAACGCATTCAACAATCTGATGAACGTTTTGAAACATTTCAACAACAGCGTGCACAACAACTAAACCAATTAATCGACAAATGGGTTCATTCAAAAGCACACCTTTCATTGACCCTGGAATCGAGTATTTATGCTTCATTTGATTATTCAACGAACGATGATGAAGTGATACTTCAACTGGAAAACGCCTTAAGAATCGCTCAATTTGCACAGCCAAATCAAGTACATTATTTTATATCGACATCGCATATTCTTCCCGTTATGCGATCGCACAATCCTACGCATGCGCCACTCAGTGGAAATCAGCGAATGGAATTACTACTCGATAAATACGAAGCTTCGGCGCGCATTGCCCAACAAAATGGATTTGTTGTGAATGGAAAAACGATTGCAGAACACTTGCAACCTGCCATTTCGCCTCCAGCGATTACAGATGCAATGAAGAAAAACAGAAAAACAATTGGGCTTTTGTTAGAACAATACCCAGAAAAATGGCCATTACTGCGTAAATTCTTAAAACCAGTCAAAGAATTGAATGAACGAGCGTTTTTTCAGTCAATTTATCAGAAAACATCAAATTGAACAACTGGGAATTAGATCCTAATTCGGATCATTTGATTTCGGTTCTCGACTGCTTAGATAGATAATTAACAAAATTAGTAACGTTACGACAAAAAAGAAAATTGGACCATAATAAGTAGCCGATTCACTTCCTACAGTATGACTATTAATTGATTGGAGTGATCTCAAGTTACTTCCTACGTCTAAAATCATGATTTAATTAATTGTTTTAATTATAAAATAACTTCCAAAAACCTCATTTCTTGCTCTTACTTAAAATCAAATTTTGAGCTATTCATCTTGCTTTTGTTCAATATGTTAATCTCCTGAATTCGAATTACGAGAAGTTAAATAAGCTATTAGAAAAATAATAACAACACCTGCCATAATACAAATAATCCCATTAAAACCAATAGGTTTTGGGCTATATACACACTTAGAAGAGTGAAAATGATAAAATCTAAGTATCATAACTATTGAATTAAATAATCAAACGCTTCTTGAATCTCCAAAAAACGACTTGCTGCTACAGCTTGTTCTTCATCTGTTGCCTGTTGAAACCGATCTGGATGAAACTGCATAGCCAATTTTCGGTACGCTTTTTTGATTGTATCAGGCGAAGCATCTTCTGTTAGAGCCAAGATCATCAATGCTTTTTTCCGTTTGGAGCTATGGTAATTAACTGAATCCATTTTCAGATCACGTAAATCTTCCCCTCGCATTCGGTGGACCTCACTTTCAATATATGCAGACTGTATTCCGATTAATTCCCCGAAGCGCATCAATGCAACAAATTCAATTTGCGTGATTTGTCCATTATCCAACGCTAGACCAATCATAAAATCAATCAATTGTTTGCGTTCATGTGGTTGATTCATTTTCCGATTCACCCAATTCGTGACACTTCGGATATGAACTGGATACTTTAAAGCGCGATCTAGTTCTTCAGCAGGATCATAAGCCGCACCTTTAAATTGTTGCTTAAAATAGGTGTTCACAAATTCGACTTTGCGTTTAGAAACCCGGTGATTTTTGCGAATCAACCAACCAGCCAGATAAATGTAGACAATCATCACCGTTCGATCCGTATACCGCCAATGGATGGGTAATTCATTACACGTTTGCTGCGTAGACACAGCGCGCTTTTTGTCAGCATACCAGCGAATCCCAAGCAGAACAATTACACTTCCAACAATTAAACAAAAAAGGAGCATCATGGCAAATTCATCATTGTTATCTCAACGAGTACATCGGTATCTGCAATTTGTTGAAATGAATTCATCTATAATCTCGGGTGACTTGAAGAAAATAATCACACCAAATTTACGAGTTCAAACGTATATTCCGTGCCTTTTTCTGAATTAATTCGAGACATCGTTCCATCCAATTGTTGGGTCATTGCTTCAATCAACTCAACGCCAAATGAGTCGTGATCTTTCTCCTTCCACTTACCATTATCAGTATAAATCAATTGAAACGTGCCATCTCCAACACTATGAATCATCACTTGAATTTCAGGATGCTCGATCTCATCAAAAGCGTGCTTGATCGAATTTGAAAACAACTCATTGAACAACAACGCTAATGGAACAATACTTTTGGTGTAAATGGAAGTCATTTTAACTGATAATTTGACCTCAATTTTCCGATCGATCGAATAACTGGACAATAAATTTTCCGATAAAGAAACTAAATACCGTTCAAGATCGAAATTAGAAAGCATTTCCGATTGATAGATTTTTTCATGGATAATGGCCATTGCATTCACCCTATTGATCGCTTCATCAAATACCGATTGATAACCCGGGCTATTTTTTTCAGCTTGAAGACGTAGTAAACTCGTGATAATTTGCAAGTTATTTTTTACCCGATGATGAATCTCTTTGAGCATTACCTCCATTTCTTCATTCTGTTTGCGGATCAAATTATTCTGTTCAATTAACAATTCATTGTTTGAAGTAAGTGTTGCTTCCGAGTAATTTGTCGTTCGCATGAACTGGTGTAAAGTATAACCTAAAGCAAGTCCAATAATGGCGTATTCTGAAACAAACACCCATAAATCAGCTGTTTCAAAACCCTTTGCTGCTGCTACGTTATGACCAAAAGATGTGAAAATATAGATGAACAAAACAGCAAAATGAGCAATCAGGGCTATAAACCCCCAAGTCTTATCTAAAATAAAATAAGTAAAGACAATGTTCACGATCATCCAACCTGGAGTAGTGTAATGAAGCGCATTCATTCCAAAAAACGAAATTGTGATGATCAAAAAAATACAGAAGGACGCGAAATAACCAACGAGTTTATAATTTTTGGTTTTAATGAGAACGATAAAACTTGTTAGTGCTACTCCTACAGCAAAGAAATCGGGAATTGGGTTGTATTTTGTATTCACATAATTAATGACACCTATCGTTGAAAGCAGCACAATGAACAATAAACACAAATTCCAGACAAGTTTATACCGTGTCTGCTCATGGAATTCATTTTGATTCAGTAAACGATCGTTCTTCATCTGCATTTTTCTTAATGCGCAACACACAATATCATGTTACAAAGCTAAAAAATACGACCAGATAATGTTCAATTTCAGAACAATATACTTTTCAATAAGAATTATCGGTTTAATTTTTGGGAACTAGTGGTAAAACAAGGTGCTCCAATCCATTCAACTTAATCTCGTAAATCAACCCCAATTGTTGCCCCAATTTTCCAGCTGGAAATCCTTTTTGATGGTACCAAACTAAATAATGTTCTGGTAAATGAATGAGGTAACGCCCTTCATATTTTCCGTAGGGCATTTTTGTTCGCGCTAGCACAACTAATTCATGTTGTTGATCTGACATGCTCTACCCTATTTTATGAATGTAAATTGATAAAAATCAGAACACTAGATTACTTTACCTAGCATTCTGATTGAATAAAAAACAAGTGTTATTTAGTTGGAATTGCTTTCAAAACATCCAATAAATACGACCAAAATTTTTGAACCGAAGAAATCTGCGTACATTCATCAGGTGAGTGCGCACCACGGATATTCGGACCGAAGGAAATCATATCCATTCCAGGGAATTGATCACCCAAAATACCACATTCCAATCCGGCATGACACGCTTTGATTTGTGGCTCAGCATTGAATTTAGAGCGGTACAATTCGGCCATCAGTTTTAGAATCGCTGAATTTGGATTGGGTTGCCATCCTGGGTATTCACCATTTTGAATGACTTCGCAACCTGCACTTTCAAAAGCAGTTCGAACAGCATTTGCAACATCTGTTTTGGTCGACTCGACAGAACTTCGTTGTAATGATTGTGTTGTAAACAATCCATTTCCTATGCTGATTTTCGCCAAACTGGTAGAAGCTTCAACCAAATTCGCAATATCTGGACTCATGCGGAATACGCCATTTGGCACCGCATAAATTGCTTGTAAAATGTGTTTTAAGTCAGCAGAACTTACAACCATTTCTGGTGTTGAAACTGGAGCAATCGTAAACGTTGCACTTGTTTCAATTGACTGGTATTCTCTTTTTAATACAGTGGTAAATTCCTCATACAATTGCATAAATTTGTCACTATCTGACTTAGCAACAGCGACAACAATCGTTGATTCACGCGGAATAGCGTTGCGTAAACTTCCTCCCTCTAATGATGCTAATTGTAGATCAACCAACGGAACTAAGTGATACAACAAACGGTTCATCCATTTATTCGCATTTCCACGACCCAAATGAATGTCCATTCCTGAATGTCCGCCTAACAAACCGCGTAATTGAATCTGAAACGCCACCGAGTCTGGTTTTGTTGATTCCATTGTCAATTTCATGGACGTATTGGTGTCAATTCCACCGGCACAACCAATCGACAATTCATCATCGTCTTCAGTATCTAAGTTCAATAAGATGGTTCCTGAAATGTTCTTTGCATCTACATTCATAGCGCCCGTCATTCCCGTTTCTTCATCAATTGTGAAAAGCGCTTCAATCGCAGGATGTTCAATAGTACTTGAAGCTAAAACCGCCATGATTGCTGCCACACCAATTCCGTTATCTGCACCCAAAGTTGTTCCGTTTGCACGCACCCAATCACCATCAACGAGCATTTCAATTCCTTGTTGATCAAAGTCAAATACGGTATCTGCATTTTTTTGGTGTACCATATCAATGTGCGACTGCATGACAATTGTTTGGCGATTTTCCATCCCAGCAGTAGCTGCTTTTTTTATAATCACGTTGCCAATTGCATCTTGAATTGTTTCAAGGCCTAATGAATTCCCGAAATCGAGCATAAATTGAATGACACGTTCTTCTTTTTTGGATGGTCTAGGAACAGCATTTAAATCAGCAAAATGGTTCCACAATGCATTGGGTTCTAAGTTTCTTACTTCCATATCTCTATTAAATTGTTGTAAAATGCAACAGATGCTCAAAAATAGACAATAAACGAATCATAATTCAGCAATTTAATAGCAAGATCCAACCTATTTTTTATTTCAATTATCTCCAATGTCTATTGTACCGATTCTAACATTTTCAACGAATAGGTTGTAAATGTATAGGTGCTTTTCTTAGATCGATTGAATTGGTAACTCACTCCAGCTGTTAATCTGATTTTATTATAGCTTGAACTCTGATTTCTATCATTCGGTGACGTCAATGGAAAAAATCCTCTAGCGTCAACTGAAATTAAGAACCGATTATTAATGGAATAAGCGCACCCAAAACCATAGATTAAATTGATCTCTGGGTCAATTCCTGCATTAATTGTTGTGTTTATCTCATTCAACGGATTTTCATAGTAATCATCCATAACTGCATCATATTCAACGTGATAAAACCTAGGTGATCTCATTAACATTGTATAGTTAAAACCAACACTAGTTACAAACAACAGGCGTTTACCAAAAGTCATCTTTAATAAAAAAGGGATGGAAAGCCGTTCACTTATAGTAGAATCAAAACCACGGTAATAATGCGTGAAATTCGTAGAATCCTGTTTGGTAAATTCGGACATTTCAGATTGTTTCCTTTTTTCAATGGTAACATCAGCATATATTGAAAATACCTTTTTAAAATTGTATTGGGTAGAAATCCCGCCCATGTAGAAATTGTCTTTGAATCTGTTTGTTCCAGCAATTACTCCAACGGCAAAATTGCGATACTGCCCTATGGCTGAAAAATTCAAGCCAATGAGACACATGAATACCAACCACTTAAGGTGAACCTGATTAATTCTCATTTTTTCTGATTGCTGGATAAGGCGCCGTAAATGTAAACTCACTTTTCTTTCTGAAATTAAACTGATACATCGCACCAAACATGAATCGAAAGCCATTGAAATATCTATAATCATGATAGCTCTCGAAATTATTTTCACCAAATATGAGTTTTGAACCCCATAAATTTTGCTTACACTCTAGAAAAAGATTCAAACGTTTCGAAATAGGCACATTAATACCAGCACCGTAAAATGGAGCAAATGACCACTTTGGTTGAAAATAGTTAACACTTTCAATGATCGTATCATGAATATCGGAAGTATAATCCATTGATAAAACTTGGTGATCTTTAGTGTTATAGTAAAATTGAATACCAGCCATTGCATACAAAAAAACATGCTTGCCCAACGTCATTTTAAATGCCAACGGTATGTTTATAGCATTGATAGTTGAAGTCTTATAAGTTATGTGGAAGCCATACGGAAAATCATAGAAGTCTTGCGTGGTAAATTTTGCTTGTTCAAAACCTAAACCAGTATTTACTGAAAATATCTTTTTGAAATTGTATTGTACAATGAGATCTGATGAAACATAATTATATGAAAACTTATTGGTTCCAACACTTAACCCTACGCTCATGTGTTTGTATTGTGCACTCGAATGAAGTGAAACAATTAAAAGAAGGAGGCTAATTATTTTTGGTAAGTTCGACATCAGTTGGCTCGCTTTAAGTTTGGATAATACGTTGTAAAAGTAAACTCACTTTTCTTTTTATAATTCAATTGATACATGGCGCCAATCATGAATCTGAAATTCGAGAAGTACTTGTAATTGAGCAGGATTGTTAAACCATATTCAGAAGGATCACTATAGGGGCTTTTAAATACATTTTTCTTGAACTCAGCAAAAATGTTCCATTGTTTTGAAAGCGGCACATTCACTCCACCTCCATACACTAGCTGGATTGACCGATTTGTTTTCTCATAATCACTGTTATAATAATCTACTTCTTCTGTATAATCTTGAGTGCTTGCATTCGACGGGTAATCATAGGTTACTATCGCATGTTTTTTTTTATTGTAATAGAGTTGAACTCCTCCCATTACATACAGGTATACTTTTTTACCAAATGTAGCCTTGAATAACAATGGAACAGTTAACGTTTTGGCTGTTACTTGAGAATAGGTATAGTGGATTTGTCCTAAATCATAAAAATCTTGGGTTAAAAATTTCCCTTGCTCGATACCAACTCCTGTTCTTACTGAAAAGATCTTTTTGAAATTGTATTGTACAACAAGATCAGTAGATAGGTATGTTTTGGAAAAATCAAACGTTCCAACACTTAGTCCTAAGCTCATACGTTTGTATTGAGCACTCGAATGAAGTGAAACAATTAAAAAAAGGAGACTAATTAATTTTGTTATGTTCGACATCAGTTTATTTGTTTGAAAGTTCGATAATATGTTTTGAAGGTATAGTTGGTTGGTTTATAAGGTGTGCTTACCAATTCCAATTTTATAGGATGAAAACGCATAATCACTTTTTTTAGAAAAGTTAAACTGATAGGCTATTCCTGAAATTAAAACAACTCCATAATAGTTATGAAAACTATAAAAGGGCGGATTTGTCAAAGGACCATTCCGCAACATTCCCCTAAATTCTGTATAAATAGTCAATCGTTTTTTAATTGTTGATGAAAACCCAGCGCCAAAAACAAACGTAAAATTAACTTTTCTATCAGCAGTTATTGTTCCAGAAACATCTGACACTTGGGGTGATCCAGGTAAATACGTTACAATATGAGCAGAATAGGATGATTTTAAGGAAAAAGAAGCATTTAATCCAGCATTTACAAAGAAATTCAACCTTCTCCCAATAGTAGCTTTCAATATAACAGGGACATTCATAAATCTCGAATCAACTGTGAGGTCGTCATAATGAGGTGGGTATTCTCCATTTGGAGAATGAATTCTCTTAGAAAAATTATTTCTCTCAAAAGAAAAACCAGATCGTATGGAACAAATTTTCTTGAAGTTATATTGTGCACTTAAACCTGTTAGGCTAAACAATTTAAAACCATAATTATCTTTCGGAATAATCGTAAAGCCATATTCGGCGCCTATGCTCATACGTTTGTATTGCCCAAAAGAATGCAGTGAAACAATTAAAAAAAAGAGACTAATTATTTTCGGTACGTTCGACATCAGTTGATTGGTGTAAATGTTGGATAATAGGTTGTAAAGGAATAATTGCTTTTTTTAGACCAATTAAATTGATAGGATAGTTCCACAAAAAACTTTGTTTTTTTAAATGAATGAGGACTACCATAATACTCATAATGAAGTCCATCGCCCGAATTTGAATCATCATTACGGTTTTTTAAAAAATCATGTCTCACTTCAAATGAGATAAAAAAAATGTTTTTTATTGGTACCATTACTCCTAAACCTCCAATAACACCTAATCCTTTTTTTATTCCAAGTTTACCTTTAAGGTATTCAACTTCATCAATTTTATCGTGATCAAAGTAATCAATTGTATAAACATATTTTGAATTAGCAGCGTATGCCATTGTTAGACCAACATCTGTAAACAAACAAATTTTCCTACCAAACGTTGCTCTACCAAACAAAGAAACATCGTGATACCTACTATTAATATCGTATCGATACGTTCTCATGGGGGATAAATCCCAGAAATAGTCACAATAAGCTTTTGTTTTTTCATATGCATAACAGGTCCTAATTGAAACTATTTTCTTGAAATTATACTGCAATGACATGCCATAAGAATTGTAATTATTACTGAAATTATTGGTTCCAGTAGTTAATCCTACACTCATACGTTTGTATTGTGCAAAAGAATTGGATTGAAAAAGCAGGAGAAAAAGCGAAGTCAAAAGTGGATTAAAGATCTGTTTCATAGGGGGATGTAGTAGATTTGGTTAAGTGTTCATTCAATTACTCTGAAGCACGAATATTGACAATTCGGTTAATATACAATTCTTCCACTTTTGTTCGCGCCCAAGGAGTTTTCCGTAAAAATTTCAAACTGGATTTAATACTCGGGTCGTTTAAGAAGCAATTAATCGGAATCAATTGTCCCAATCGCTCGAAACCAAATTCTGCTTCGAGTTCAGTAACGATTGTTTCAAGTTTTATTCCGTGTAAAGGATCTGCCATGGTTTGAAAACGTAAAAAGGGTTTCCAAATTGTATTCAGAAACCCTTATAGCTAATTATTTTACTAATTTCCTGTATTTGATCCGTTTAGGAGCATTATCACCCAAACGTTTCTTTCTATTTTCTTCGTATTCAGAATAAGAACCTTCGAACCAGAAAACTTCTGAATTGCTTTCAAAGGCCAAGATGTGCGTACAAATCCGATCCAAGAACCATCTATCATGCGAAATAATCACGGCGCATCCTGCAAAATTCAAGATTCCTTCTTCTAATGCTCTCAATGTGTTGACATCAATATCATTGGTTGGCTCATCCAGTAACAATACATTGGCTTCGGTTTTCAAGGTCATGGCCAAATGCAAACGATTGCGCTCACCTCCAGAAAGTACACCTACCTTTTTGTTTTGATCGGAACCTGCAAAGTTGAATTTCGAGATATATGCACGAGCATTTACTTTTTGGTTTCCAATTTCAATCAATTCCAATCCATTTGAAACAACTTCAAAAATTGTTTTATCTGGATGAATGTCCTTGTGTGCTTGATCGACATATCCAACAACTGCTGTTTCACCAACCACAAACTCACCACTATCTGGTTGCAATTCATTCATGATCATTTTGAAAATCGTGGTTTTACCCGCACCATTTGGACCTACGATCCCAACAATTCCAGCAGGTGGAAGTTTGAAGTTCAAATTGTCGTAAAGTAATTTATCACCAAATGCTTTTCCAACATTCACTGCATCAATCACATTATTACCTAAACGTGGACCGTTCGGGATAGGGATTTCCAACACGTCTTCTTTGTCTTTCAAGTCTTCCGACATCAATTTATCGTAGTTTGTCAAACGTGCCTTACTCTTGGCTTGACGAGCTTTTGGATTCATGCGTACCCATTCTAACTCACGCGCTAACATTTTCTGACGTTTCGAAGCCGTTTTTTCTTCCGCTTTTAATCGGTTTCCTTTTTGATCTAACCAAGAAGAATAATTCCCTTTCCAAGGAATGCCCTCTCCTCTATCCAATTCAAGGATCCAACCAGCGACATTATCCAAGAAATATCTATCGTGGGTTACAGCGATTACAGTTCCTTTGTATTGTTGTAAATGTTGTTCTAACCACTCAATCGATTCAGCATCCAAGTGATTGGTAGGCTCATCTAACAACAAAACATCCGGTGATTTTAACAACAAGCGACACAACGCCACACGTCTGCGCTCACCACCAGAAAGCGTTCCAACCAATTGTTCGTCTGGTGGACAACGCAATGCATCCATCGCTCTTTCTAGCTTAGAATCCAATTCCCAAGCGTCCAATGAATCAATTAAATCTTGTACTTCGCCTTGACGAGCAATCAATTTGTCCATTTTATCAGGATCGTTTAGAATCTCCTCATCCATGAACGAGTTATTGATTTCTTCGTATTCTTTCAACGCATCAACCGTTTCTTGAACACCTTCCATCACGATTTCTTTCACCGTTTTGGTTTCATCCAAGATCGGTTCTTGCTCTAAATAACCAATAGAAAAATCTTTAGAGGATACTACATCGCCCTGATAAGCTTGATCCAAGCCAGCGATTATTTTCATAACCGTCGATTTACCAGAGCCATTCAAACCGATGATACCGATTTTAGCACCGTAAAAAAACGACAAGTAAATATTTTTAATGATTGGTTTTCCAGCTGGGGTCAGTTTTGACACACCAACCATGGAAAAAATGATTTTATTATCTTCAGACATCTTCTTTATTTATCGAATAAACAAAGATAACTTTTTGAGCCTAAAATCAATGAAAATAGGCAGAAAGCTATCATTTTACTTCTTAAAATAGCAATCGGATAATCCAATTCAGAAACATCAATGATGCGGAAAGAATGAACAACCGAACGATCCAATACGGAGCTTTTGGAAACGGTTTAATTAGGTGAACAATGGTGAGAATGGCAACTGCAATAAGTGGCAACAAAGCAGGGAAACGAAGAATACTTTCCAGAACATGACCATGCATCAATTCTAGAAAAGAACGCTGAACACCGCAAGAAGGGCATTCAATACCAAAATTTTCTTTCCAAGAACACGGAATCATGAGAGCAAATTTAGAAAAAGCTTAAATAGAAAAACGCACCAGATAGAAACCTGATGCGTTCAATAAATTATCTAATTGTTAATATCTGCCAAGGCTTGAAAAAACAGAAATAACAAACACGAAGTAAATCACAAGAAATAATAAAAAGGCAGCAGACAAAGAAAGCCCAACTATACCACAAATCTGCCCTGCTTTAGATGTTTTAAATGAATTTTCATATTTCTCAGGATTTGATAAATAGATTGCTTTATCCTTTTTGTGCAACATGATTGTGATGATTCCACAGACTAAACCTGGGATTCCATAAAGAAAACACCCAACAATAGAAATTATCCCTAAAACTAAAACTGTTGTTGCGTTAGGCAAAACAGCTGGCAAATAATCGTTGCTGTTATTTGATTTGTTATCTAATAAATCGTCCATAAAATAGTATTCAAAAGTGTTTAAAAAGGCTCAAAACAACCTAATTAGTTATGTGAGCGTTGGCAATATTACTGAATTTAATTAAAAACAAGCCCCATTTGTTGGAAACTTATGTAAATCAACATTACTCAAATTCAGAAACAGGTTTAGAACGCAAATCTTTTAATTGTAATCCGTAGAGTACAATAAAACCCATTGGAATTACATTTGCCAGAATGGCGAACACCAACGAAGGTCCTTTAATGTTATTTACTACAAGTGCGATGTAAAAACTAACTAAAATGGGAATTAATTGTCCAAACAGGTAGATAAAGAATCCTTGTTTTTTCAAATTCCACATAAATACACTTCCAACTACACAAAAAATAGGAGCAATCATATTTAAAATTGAAATTAGTACAGCCCAACCTGCAGAAACACCAATTTCTCTTTGAATTGCTCCAAGGAATAACAATTGATAGCCATAAAACAAGATAGACGCACCAGATCCAACCCATGTTAGAATGCATAATACTGTTAGAAAATCTGTTCGTTTTCGGATTGGGCTGGTTTCTAATTCATCTACCGTATCTTCCATCATTATTTCATTTGTTTCCAAAAACTCGCGTAAAACGCAATGAAAAGAAGTTGAATTCCATAAAAAGCGATGTATAGGAAAGAATCTGAATCAACTCTTTCATTGACAAAAAGGTAAATGTACAATCCAAAAACAGCAATTAGTAATTGTCCTGCAGCGTAGATGAACAATCCAATTCGTTTTAATTGCCACATAAGAATGGAACCAACTAAACTAAACACAGGAGCAAGTAAACTGGCCTTCATTAGATAATATTCTAACGCTTTGCCTTCAAAATGGTAAACAGAGCGTTCTATATTACTGATTTTGTAGATCAGCAATCCGTAATAGATTACACAAAACCAACAGCCAATCCACGTTAGAACACACAGAAAAGTGAGCAAAACTGGTCGTTTGTAGTCCTTTTCTGTTCCAAACTGATCTAGGAAATCAACGTCATCAATCATTGATACAAATTATCGCATGTGTTTTACGTTCACACCGTACATAATAATGAAACCTATTGCAAAAAGGGCACCTACAAAAGCACCAATAAGAACTGCTACTCCCATAATTGGAACATTTTGATAAGACGAATAGATTCCATATAAAGAAACGAATGGTAATACTTGCCCAAAAATATAAATGAAAAAACCTGCTTTTTTCAATTTCCACATCAGCATAGCACCAGCAAAACAAATCAATACATTACCTAAAGAAAGGTAATTTGACAGAACTGTCCATTCCTGTGCTTTTTCAGTCGCATTAACGATACCGTCAAATAATTCAGGCATATCTTGGTTTTGTTGGAGCCGTTGAAATGTTTTCATGGACCCTTGCTGTTGCCCACCCATTAATATCCCAAATCCTGCTGTCAAGAAAGTTAAACCACAACTAACGAATGTAAGAATGCATAATACTGTTAAAAATACAGGGCGTTTTCTGGGTGCTTCTACGAATGAATCGTCTATAAAATCGGACATAGTACTTAGTTTATTGTTCAAATATATAAATTACTGCTTGTAGCAATGCGTATAATAAAAAAAACCTTCCTGCAATACAGGAAGGTTTTTTAAAACAGAAGATAACTTCTGATTATTTCATTGATTTCAAGTTAACACCGTACATTACGATAAACGCAATTGGGAAAATGATACCAATAGAGAAACCTCCGTAAAGGAAACCTAAAACGATCATCAATACAGCTGGAATTGTATACAACATGAAACCTGATTTTTTCAATTTCCACATTTGAATAACACCTACTAATTGGATCAATGCACTTACAAATCCACCGATGATGTAAGCCCAGATAACACCTGTACTTGGTCCAGAAGTAACTGTTGCACCAGCTTCTTCCATTGCAGAAGATAAACTTGAAGAACCTGCTTCAACAACACCCATAAGTGTTAATGCTGTTACATAACCAAGGATAGCTAATCCAATTCCAACAAAAGAAAGGATACAAATTACGGTTAAAAATACTGGTCTTTTACCAGCTTCGCTGTTTACATTGTCTAAAGTTTCTGACATAATATTAAGTTTTGAGTTACGGGACGAATATAGTATCATTTTCTTTGTAACGATAATAATTGTTAAAAAATGATCGTTTTTTTTAATAACAATTCGTTGTTAACCGTTCATAACTTCCCTTGATTTCCCTGTTTTTATTCCGTTCAGTCAATAAAAGGATGCTTTTAAAAGATAGCTTGAATTCGAGATGATTTATTCTATCTTTATTGCATAAACTAGCAATATGAAATATATATTCGGCTTTTTGATTGCCTTAATTGCTGTTTCAGCATGTAAAAAGAAGGACATTACTTATGTCGTTGAGGGCGTTATTACTGATAATAGTTATTCACAGCCACTTGCAGGTGCAACTGTCGATATCTATGAAGTTCCACTTGGATCAAGTACTCCAACAACCGTGCTTGCCTCGGTAACAACAGGAAGTGACGGGAAATACCATTTCGAATTTAAGCGTGAGAAAATCGAGAAATATGTTATTGTTATTACTAAAAACGGGTATTTCTCTACGAGTACTGAATTTCATGCAGACGATTTAAGCACGCAAGAAACGAATACGTTTAGTCACACTACGACTGCTAAATCGTGGGTGAAATTGCGTTTTATCAATACAGATGCTGGTGTGAATTTAAAATACATTCGCCAATCTGGAAAGACGGACTGTGATGAATGTTGTGCGAGTACAGATCAATATTTATATGATGCCGTAGACACTGCTATCTATTGTATCAATGATGGAAATACAACTTATAGTTATTATTACTGGGTGCTTGGTTCAACAATCAATGGGCCGAAATCAGTTGTAACAACGCCATTTGACACGGTTGATTTGGTGTTGAATTATTGAAAAACTTCAGTTATTCAGTTTTAGAATTGTTAGCGTTTTAAACAGATCAATCTTCCACATCATCCAATAACATCCGTAATTCTTGGCGTAATTGTCTATTATACGTCTCCATTAAGTATTTGAAGTAATTCGGCGTACTCTTCGCAATACATTTCGTATACGTCTTTAAACGGTACTCAATGTGTTCTTGCAATGCTTCTTGTACTTTCAATGCTTTTTCGAAGTTTTTGGTCATTCGAGCAATTCCCTCACAGTGATTTTGCAACGAAAGATCAACTGCTTGTTTTCCTTTGTCACCTTTATCCAAACATTCATAATACACATCACGCATACTGAATGTTTCCAAGAATCCTGTATCAACGATTTCTTCCAAGTGTTTGGGAAATTCGAATTCAACCTCAAATTCCAAATCATCGTCTTCTGATAAACGTGATTCCAAAAAGCGATCAGGAAAACGGAATGCATCGTGCCAGTTGATGTAGTCTTGCCACAATCCAAATCGACGAACATTGTTCCCCAAGTCAATCAACCTAAATTTTCCTTTTGTAGGAAGTCGACGCGAACCACGGCCAATCATTTGGTGATAAAGTGTCAATGAACGTGTTGCGCGATTCAAAATAATCGTTTCTACAGTTGGCTCATCAAACCCAGTCGTCAAGATTCCTACAGACGTTAAAATGGCATCTTTCGTGTGCTTAAACCAATGTAAAACATCTTTACGGTCTTTATCACTGAAGGTAGAATCGAGGTGTCGAATGCGATAACCACGCTTTTTAAACGTTTCTTCAACGCGCAATGAGGTTTCGATTCCTGAATTAAAAATCAATGTTTTTTGTCCAACAGCGACTTCTTCATAAGCAAAGAGCAATTTTTCTTGCATGAAGTAGTTTCCATACACCAATTCACTACTACTTACTGTAAAATCTCCATTCGATCCGATTTTCAGACCGTGTAGGTTGACATCGTAGGTAAATGTTTCCGCATCTGACAAATATCCACCATTGATTAAGGAAGAAATGCTTTCCCCAACAATCAATTTATTGTAGTGGTCGTTGAGCGGTAATGTTTTATTGGAACTGAGTGGCGTGGCAGTTACACCTAAAATATTTGCACCAGAATAATACTGGAAAATCTTACGGAAACTATTGTAATGCGCCTCATCAACAATGACTAGTCCTACTCCATCCACAAAATTTTCATCTTCTTGTAAACGGTTGTTCAAGGTTTCCACCATTGCGATGTAGCAATTGTAATGATCTTCATCCACCAAGTTCTTCACTTCACTGCTAATCACCTTGTTGTCAATTCCAATTGCATTTAATTGCTTGGAAGTTTGAACAGATAATTCAATTCGGTGCGTGAGAATCAGTACCTTTTTCTGGGTTTTTTGGATGTATTGTTGCGCAACTTCAGAAAAGATAACTGTTTTTCCACCACCAGTTGGTAATTGAAAAAGTAGATTGAAATCCGCTCCATTTTTCTCTAGCTCATCCATGATGATGGCTACAGTTTTTTCTTGAAACGGGTATAATTTTTTGGCCTCAAATAATTCAGAGTCTATCATAGATGTTGCTAATACAGGGGTACAAAATTACTGTTCTTTTAAGGAATAGTCAACAAGATTCTCATAAATACTTATAATTCTTATTTTGAGACCTTAGAATCAGCCAAAAGCACCCTAAAATAAACGATTCTAAAAAAGGCATAGTTCTTGACTATTTTACATCAAAATTGATCGTCATGAAAACGCAAAAAAATAAGTTCGGCAGCAAAAAACTTCATGGAAACCCATTTGATCGTGCATTGATTCGACTTGGACAGCATTTCCTGCCACAACAACCTGCTACTTTAAGTGAAACACAGGTTAAGAAATCTTAGAAGTCGAAACCTCCTCCGCCTCCACCCGGTTGGTCTCCGCCTTTTTTGCGATCGGTAAAGTCGTTTCGTCCGAATTTATAACGCACACTGATGTATAATCTTCGTGTGAGCCACTTAAACTCGGATGTTTGTACAACTGTTGGTTGTTCTACTTTAAAGCGGAATCCTTGTGTATTAAAGATGTCTGAAACGCGCATTCCAACACCCCATTTGCCTTCTTTAAAGGTTTTTTCTGCTGAAAACTCAACTGATCCTCTTGGTTGCATACGTCCTTGTGCAGTTACAGAAGGTGCATTATATCGACCATTTACTTGCAATGTCAATGTTTTTTTCATGAGTTCAACTGAGGTTGCATACTTAAATCCCCAGACAAACCCTTGTCGATTCCAATTTGCGCTTGGATTATCATCCGTGTATACAATGTAATTTCCATTTCCAGAAAGCGTGTTTTTCCAAAAAGGTAGCGGTCGAAATTGAATGACTATTTCACCACCAGTACTCCTACTTTTATCAATATTTGCAAATGTTCCGGCAGAGGTTCCATCTGAATAAAACTCTTTAACCCGTTGAATGACTTCAAGCGAATACCGCTGATAAAGTGAGGTTGTAACCGACCATTTTTTCTGAACATAATCAAAACTCAAATCAATGGAATGAATGTATTCTGGTCGTAAAGCTGGATTTCCGCGTCGTAAATTGAATGGATCGGCGTAGCTGGTAAATGGGTTGAGGTTATCAGCTGAAGGACGGTTGATGCGTTTACTATAGCCCAATGAAAACTCACCACCTTTAACAACCTGGTAACGAACATGTCCAGAGGGAAAAAGATTGAGGTAATTATTGGAAAATGACTGATTCTTGGAAACCAAATTGGGTTCCTGGTAACTTTGTTCTAATCGCGCTCCGATTTGGTATTTCCATTTTTTAGAAGCACCGGCCACAATTCCGTAAGCTGAATAAATCCGTTCGGTATATTCAAAATTAAAAAAGGCTAAAGTATCTTCTTGGTAATCACCATTGCTGTTTCTAGAATCGGAATGCGTATCAACACCCATATCACGGTGAATGAGTTTTAATCCACTTTCAGTGCGCCATTTGCCTTTTAAAATGCGCACAACATCCATTGAAAGGGTTGTGATATTGTTTTTTTCATTGTTAAATAAACGTTGATCAAGACTCGTTGTGTTGATCGGTAAAACATACGTTTGTAAATAATAACCCGCATTTTCACTTGTTCCAATGGATTGATAGGCATTCCAGTCGATGGAACCTTTGTCATCCTTAAATTCCCAATTGTATCCCAAAGCAAAATCAACATTCTGATTCGTTCCAGGATCATCTGAATAACGATTCCAAAAACCAAGAGTATCATTGAGATTATCATATCGATAATTCGTTTGATCGCCTGTTCTGACACGTCTACCCGTATTGCCAGAAACATTCCAAGATAATGTATTTCGGTCTTTTAGGTAAATATCCATTCCAATTTTGCCGGTGTGGGTTTCACTTAGATCTGTCCCAAATCGATCTTGACGCAGCGTAACAGCTGAATCTGTGTCCTGATTTTGAATTAAGTCTCCAAAATTATTTCGATATCCTGTTTTGTAATCATAGGCGTAATTTCCATAAATATTGAACTTGGTATTGCGCTTATTCATTGAAATTGATCCATTGTAGGCATCATCTGTTGCAGCAGTCAGCATGACCGTTCCATTCAATCCTATTTTAATGTTTTTCTTCAAAACGATATTAATTATTCCTGAAGTTCCATCAGGATCGTATTTAGCAGAAGGATTGGTAACAATCTCAATACGTTCAATACTTCCAGCGGGAATTCCAGCCAATAAACTTTTACCATTACCACCTGAAAGTGAACTGGGTTTACCATCAATTAGAATGCGCACATTGCCATCACCACGTAAACTTATATTACCATCTTGATCTACTTCAACAGAAGGCACATTGTTCAACACATCATTTGCTGAACCTCCTTGAACGGAAATATCATCTCCAACATTGTAAATCTTTTTATCGATTCCGGATACCAAAACGGGATTATCTGCACGAATGACTACTTCTTCAATGTCTTTTGAATCTGTTACCAATGAAATACTTCCCAATTTTCGTAGTGGTTTCGCAGCTGTGAGCTGAATATTCGGAATGATTTTCTCTTTGTAACCTACTTGATTGATGCGGATAAAGAATTTACCCAACGGAAGTTGCTCCAATACAAATTTTCCTTCTTCATCTGTGAAAATTCCACCAACGACCGCTGAATCTGTAACGTTACACACCCGGATCTCGACATAATCTATTGGTTTTCTTGAAATTGAATCAAATACTTGTCCATCTAATGAACCAATTGCAGTGCGTTGTGAAGTTGGATTTCCTTCTGGTCGTTGTGCCAACAGCAAAAACGATTGAAAGAATAGCATTATAAGTAAAGCAAAGCGCATAATTAATAGTCTTGTTTAATGGTTTTCAATAGAAAATAAGATAAAATACTCGTGCCGATAGCTAAATAACCTACATATTCGAAATGGAGATAACTTCCATCCTTTTGTTGGGTAACTAACCACGAACCTAATAACACAGCTAATCCACCTGCAAATTGCTGAAAAGCGGAGCGAATACTCATAAAACCGCCTCGTTCATGAGGAGCAGCTGTTCCTAATACAACTGCAGTTCCAGGAATATTTCTTCCACCTGCAAATACAAAGAACGCAGTTGTTATGATTAAAACAATGGGCAAAGGATTAATGCTCATGTTGGTAATAAGCGCAATTGGTATGAGTGATAATCCCATGACGACAAGAAAAACACGCATTTGACCGTACTTATCGGCTAAAAAACCAATGTATGGATTGGTCACAAACGTTAAAATTCCTCCAAAAAAGTACATCCAAACCAGTTGATTTTCTTTGACTCCAACATTGTGCACCATAAAATCGGCTAAGTATGGAATAATTGCAAACTGCCCAAACATCAAGGAACAGGTAAATAACAATCCTTTGATCTGATTGCCGTTTTTCCATACAGTTTTAAGAATCGCGTACGATTTGTGGTTTTTCGCTTCTTTTAGATGTCCATCTATCTTGGGTAATAGAATGAACAGTAAAATCCATGCGATAAAAGAGATGGTGACCAAAAAGAAAAAGGGTGCGTGCCAACTGAAAGAATGTCCGAGCCACAAACCAAGTGGAACACCTAATCCTGCTGCGGAAGAAAATCCAGCCATCACAATACCGGTAGCTTTTCCGCGATGTTCTGGTGCAATCAAATCACCCACAATTGCCATTACTACTGCCCCAATTACACCACCAAAAAATCCAGCCATAATGCGTGCAAATAGCAAAAATTCATAGGATGTAGCCACTCCACACAGAAACGTTCCAATAATAAAAAGAGCGTATTGGGTAATTAAAAATCGTTTGCGGTCAAATCGATCAATGACAAAGATACTGGCTACCCCTGCAATAAACGCGCTAAATAAATAAGAAGAAATAGCTATTCCCCATTGTTTTTCATCCATTCCAAGGTCTGCCTTAATCGTTGGTGATAAAGGCATTAAAATCATGGATTCGAGAATATTAGTGAAAACTACAAATGCTAAAATAATCATCCATAGTAATTGTTTTCTTGTCATTCCGTTGTATCTAAAATGTGTAGTTCACCAGTTACTATCTTCGCAACTGGGCATTTGTGAGAAATTGTTGTAAGACGATTTCGTTGTTCCATTGCGAGTTCATCTGGAAAAGTAATTGTCTGTAATATCGTATTCGTATCTTGTTCTTTTTGAATTTCCAATGAAATGGTCATTCCCGTTGTATTCCATCCTTTTCCATGTGCAACCATGCGCATTGTTGCTAATTTACAACTTGCTAACGCACTTAAAAACAACTCCGTAGGATCCATTGCTTCATTGGTTCCACCAAGTTCTATTGGTTCATCACAAACTGCACTATGCGTTCTTGCAACTGATGTGACTTTATACCGATTGTCGATCGAAGCCGCTACTCTGCTGTTGGTGGTTTCAGTGGACATTCTCCTCTTAGTTTATCTAGTAAACGACTCAATTCTTCTGACTCTTCATCGTTTAAATTTTGAGCGAAAATGGTCGCATCGTCCATATCAAAGTCAATTTTTTCTAAGAGTTTTAAACCACACTCCGTAATGGAAACATACACAACTCTTCTATCAGAATCGCAACGCAGACGCTCCATAAACCCTTTTTCAATGAGTTTATCCATCAAACGTGTGGTGTTAGGTGAACGTTCAACCATTCGATCCTTGACTGAATTGACATTCAACGCGCCTTTTGCACCTCTTAAAATGCGCAGGATATTGAATTGCGCCATTGAAAGATCAAATTGCGCCATGTAGTTGTTGTGATAATTCCCAATAAAATTGGAGGTATATCGCACGTTTACAATTGCCTTTTGTTGAGACGATTTAAACGTTGTCTGGATAATTTTACCTATTTCCATTTTACAAAAGTAATTACCACGGTAATATATACAAGTTATTAGGATAATTTAACCTTCAAAGCCAAATTAATTCAAGGTCAGATTTAGATGGAATAACCTCAAACTGAATCTTAATTTCATGTTTACCAGGAAGTAAATCCAAGAAATTGCGATCAAATCTAATTCCTTTAATTTGGCTAAAAACCCAGCATTGACGAATAAACTCAGTGTTTTCAATGACAATAATTGCAGTTTTGTTAATCGAATCGATGGCTTTAATTTCCCACCTCACTTTATCTAATGTTGCTGGTTCTATTTTTTTTGGCAAATGTGTAAATTCTCGCTGCTGTTGCACCCCATTTTCATCATTCCAGCTAAAACGAACACTAAAATTATCATTTCTGTAAGCACTTAATTCATCTTTAAACAATTGATTCGTGTGCCAACCTAAAACGGTTTGATTGCAACGCCATTCATTTAACAGCTGACCTTTCAAATCAAAAACAGAACAGGTTATTTGACATCCAAAACCATTGGGTTGATCAGAAACGAGGAAATATTTTTCTTTCCCCAAAGTGTCTACCTTTTCAAGGATTGCCACATCACGGTAATCATCACGCATACGGTATTGCAATGCCTTCCAATTTCCATAATAATCAACACTTGACCAAGTTGGAGCTGGCCAGCAATCATTTAATTGCCAAAAGATTGTACCGCTGCAACGTGGCATACTCGTGCGGTGTCCACTAACTGCCATACTTACGGCAACTGATTGTGTGAGTTGTGAATAATAGACAAATCGCTTAAAATCTGCTGTTTTTCCAAACAAGTTCGTTGCATGTTTTTCAATCATACCATTTCCAACATAACTTTTTTGGTGGTGCTTCATTACATCACTTTCCAAATTCCACTGAGTTGTATCACTGAACTCCAACAGCGTAGCATATTCTGGAAAGGATTGAAAACCGTACTCCGCATTAAAACGTCCTGTTTTTCGACCAAAATCCTCCATTGGATCTTTCCCATGCCAAACACCCCAATAATGCATGGAGCCATGGTTAAAGTACTCGTCTTTTCCCCAATTGCTCAGCGGCGAAGTATGTACATAAGGTACATTTGTCCATGCTTTTACAGTTTTGGGTAACAATTCTTTGAAAAGTCGATCGTAATAGTTTTGAATGATCGTTGCTTGTTTTGCTGTAATCTTATATTGCGATTGAAACCCCCAGTTTTTCCAAGCAACATCTACTTCATTATTGCCATTAAACAGTACAACAGAAGGATGAGAAGCCAAACGGGGAATTTCTTGATCAAATTCCTGTTTGACATTGGCT
The DNA here is from genome assembly GCA_043721195.1 of Fluviicola sp. Taxonomy (GTDB): domain Bacteria; phylum Bacteroidota; class Bacteroidia; order Flavobacteriales_D; family Crocinitomicaceae; genus Fluviicola. The sequence goes on from JAYSRF010000030.1 coordinate 24,748, forward strand.
AAAAACGCATCATCACCAGGATACATGGCACAAGCGAACATAAAATCTTGCCAAACCATCATTCCTTGTTCATCACAAGCTTCATAAAATGCTTCTGGCTGATAATATCCACCGCCCCAAACGCGGACAATATTGAAATTCGACTCTGACATGGTTGTTACTGCCGCTTTTAATGAAGCATCTGTGATTCGAGCAGGAAAAATATCCTGTGGAATGTAATTTGCGCCTTTACAAAACAGATCGCGCCCATTTATACGAATAGTGTAAGAAGTTCCCCATTGATCAGGAACCATTATTAATTCCGATTTTCGAACGCCAAAACGCGCAGATTTAGTTCCAATTACCTTACCTGAAAGCGTTTTGAGAATCCATTCATCTTGATAAAGCGTCTGTTCACCTTGACCTCTAGGCCACCACAATTGTGGCTGTTCTATTCGATCTAATCGTTTTAAAACCGAACCATCTGCAACTACTTTTGTCGAACCAAACAACTTACTTTCCCAAATCAAGGTATCTGTAGTCGGGAAACGCAACTGGAGCTGGAGTTCCATTAGCGCAAAATCTTCTGCTAAAGTTGTCGTGTAAATTCCTTTACCAACAATGCGATTTTCATTATAGGTAATGATTGAAGCTGGTTTCCAAAGTCCAATGGTTGTCATGCGCAGCGACCAATCCCACCCAAATTGGTATTGTGGTTTTCTACAATAAGAAGCAACTGCCACTTTACCTAAATCATTGGGAGCTGGCAAGGTAACAGGAGACTTTTTTACGCGAGGTTGTTGGTAATTAATCGGCGATTGAAAGACCAAACGAATGGTATTTGTACCAATTTTAGCCCATTTTTGAATATTGAACCGGTAAATCAAGTAGGTGTTTTCAGTCGTACCTACTAATTTATCATTGATGTAAACTGTTGAATAAGTATCTACATTCGGAAGTTCCAAATCAATGTGTGAATAGGCTAAATCAGATGCTGTTAATTGAATAGTCGATTGAAATTCCCAATCATGCTCTTCGATCCAAGCATATTGTTTTTCATTCGTTCCAATGAAAGGATCGGGTAATTCACCTGTTTTAATCAAGGATTCCTGGACCGAACCATGCGTTCCAAAATCGATCCATTGATGCGTAATCGGATGCTTAAACTTCCATTCTAGCGCAGTATTTTGACTAAAAAGAGCCGAATAAGGCAACATTAATAAAAGAACAAGCCAACGCATCAATCCCATTTTCGATCAAAGGCTGTATCCACTAATTCTTCCGAATCTAAGGTGTGATAAGCATAATTGAATCCTTCGTAAACAGCAAAGCCACCCACATTTCCAAATCGATCAATCGCAAGAAATCCACATTGCAGTCCTGTTACATCTTTGTGTTTGCGAATCAATCGCTCAACTGTTTCTTTACATGCTTCTTGCGGTGTGCGTCCTTGTCGCATCAACTCAACTACGGTATGACTTCCAGCAATTCGGATAATGGATTCCCCCAAGCCGGTAGCAACAGCACCTCCTACTTCTTGATCGATGAATAATCCAGCACCAATAATGGGAGAATCACCTAATCGACCATGTAATTTATATGCCCAACCAGAAGTTGTACACGCCCCGCTTATTCTACCTTCAGCATCAATTGCCAACAAACCGATGGTATCATGGTTTTCATGATTAATTTGTGGTTTTTTAGCTAAGGCTTCTTGTTCTTTTTTCCATTTTTTCCATTCCGCTTTCACTTCAGGAAGTGGTGTTTTTATGCGATCAAATTCATGATTTACAGCATATTGTCTAGCACCTTCTCCAACCAACATGACATGAGGAGTGTTTTCCATAATATGTCGTGCAACGCTGATTGGATGCGCAATTCCTTCTAAAAAACCAACAGAACCGCAATTCGAGTCCCAATCCATGATACACGCATCAAGGGTAACATGACCGTCGCGATCTGGCATTCCACCAATACCAACACTGCGATTGGTCACATCTGCTTCCGTTTGACGCGCACCAGCTTCAACAGCATCCAACGAAGAACCACCATTTTTCAGCACTTCCCACCCAGCTTTATTCGCATCCATGCCGTGTTTCCAAGTAGAAATCATGACAGGATATTTCCCCTGAGGAAGATCAAGATCGATTATATTTTCAGTTGAATGATCTGTATTTCCAGCTAAAAGCGGATGAACCAAGCTTGCAGCGGCAACGCCTAAAGCTCCTTTTTTAACAAATGATCGACGATCCATAAACGTTTATTGTTGAGACAACCACTGTTGGAAAGCAGTTGCGTTTTTTGCATGAACGGCATAATCCTTAGCGAAATTGTGGAGTCCATCATAATTCGGTTGCGCACACATGTACAAATAATCATTGTCATCACGGTTCAAAACAGCATCTACCACACCAGATGGCGGCATTGAAATAGGACCTGGAGGCAAACCGTCGTGTAAATAAGTATTGTAAGGACAATCTTTTGCACGATGTTCATACGTTAAACGCTGTACACCTTCTAATTCATCTCCCCAACAAAATTTAAACGTTGGATCTGATTGCAGACGCATCCCAGTATTCAACCGATTCAAGTATAAACCTGCTATGATTGGCCATTCTGATTCATTTTTGGATTGTTCACCATAAACAATTGAAGCCATTGTTACTGCTTGAGAAGGCGAAGTAAGTCCAACCTTCTTTAATTTTGCTAAACGCTCAGCAGTCCAGAATTTCTTGAATTCATCAGCCATTCGTTGAACAAACGCATCTTTATCTGTATCGTAGTACATTTTATACGAATTTGGAATAAATAGAGCCGGCATGGTCTCCTCCGTAAAATCGTATTTTTTTAATGTTTCGGAACTAAGAATAAATGCTTCCAATTCAGCACTATCTAACGCTAAACAATTACTCACTTTAACAGCCAAATCATGAATTGTGCGGCAGTTATTGAATGTTACCATTACTTCAACTTCCATACTTCCACTTACGATTCCGTTCAGGAGATCACGGTAAGAAGTTTCAGGTGCGAAGGCATACATTCCTGGTTCTATTTTTTTGTTTTTCAGTTTTTTATAATCTGCAAGATCAAGTAACGATTCAACGTCATCGATGATTTTATCTTGTTTTAATTCTTCCACAATTTGCTCCAATGATTGAGAAGAATCAATTGCAATACGCGCTTCTTTCTTATTCACCGTTGTTTTAATTCCATTCAAGTAAGCCATTCCGTGTTTCCAACCGAATACTAAACCCACCAAAAGGATTGACAATAGTACAATCCCAATTAACCGTTTCTTTTTCATCTTTTTCCTACTACTTTTTGATACAATAGTTCATCTATCCAATGATTTCCTTCCAGAAACCATTCTTTTCGTTTGCCAATTAATAGATAACCAGCTTTTTCAAACAAATTATTACTCGCTGCATTATCGCCATGAACAGAACAATAAAGGTTGTGAAAACCTAAAATTTGTTGGACATAACTCTCTAACAATTCCAAAGCTTCGAGTGCGTATCCTTGCTGGCGGTACTCCGGTTCAGCAATTAAAATACCAACCGCTGCCCTTGAGTGCTTAAAATCGGCATTGTATAAATCCACTGTTCCAATAGGTTCATCTGTATCAAGCACACAAATAATCAAACGCAGTTGACCGTGCGTACGAATGTGTTGGGCTTGTTCAATGTATTCAAGAATTGCATTCAATGAAAAGGGAACTTCTGTACCACTCACCTTCCAATGCTGCGGATTATTTTCCCACAACATTAACCGAGTGGCATCATCCTTTTCAACGGGACGTAATCGTACTTTCTGACCTTTTAGCCTCATGTAATTCTTTAATCGCTCGCATGATTTCATCAACTGAATAGTCACGAATTCCACGATACGTAGTTTCCAAATTTACAGCAAAAACCTGCTTTAATTCCCCACGACGTTCAATTTCTTTCAACAAATCGGCTAGTTGAAGAATTTCATCCCCCATGCCCATTATTGCTTTTATAGGTGTTAAACAGGTTGCTACACCTTCTTTTGCGCATTCGAATTGCTGAAAAACAGTAGTGAAATCAAGTTGAAATGACCAATCGGAAAGATCCACCAATACAAGTGGTAATTTTCCGCGTTTTGTTTTTCGCACAAGCGATTGTACGTTTTTCTGGAGTTCACATTGTCGATACGTAAGACTGAAATAATTCTGCCCGCGTGAAATGCCAATATGTGGCGGGATTTTATCCGGATTCCAGATCCATAAATAAGTCCCAGAGACCCATTTTGTTGGCCAATCGTACTGCAGCTGGTTGAAAACAAATTCAGCCATAGAAAACCCCTTCAAACACCGGCAATGCTGGACCTATTAAATAAATATGATGAAATGACTGTTCACCAACACGATTAAATGTCACTTGTAACTGTCCTCCTTTTGTTTGAATGGAAATGAGTTGTTCACCATACAATTGATCCTTTACCGCAAAAGCAATGGCAGCAGCTGTTACGCCAGTACCACATGAAAGGGTTTCGTCCTCTACTCCTCTTTCATACGTCAAAACATACAATTGATTTTTATCTTTTATTTGAACAAAGTTGACATTAATCCCTTGTTCTTTATACGATTCCGAATAACGAATAGCAACACCTTCTTTAAATACGGGAAAATCCTCCATATCATCTATGAAACGAATATAATGGGGAGAACCTGTGTTGAGTTCATAATCGTCAGCAATTTGTGTTAGTTCGTTGACATCATTCATCATGAGTGAAATAATACCACCCACTTGACTTGCTTCGTGAACACCATCTATTGCATTAAATCGAACAAAAGAAGTATAAATCCCCCTCGACTTAGCAAACGCAACAGCGCAACGCGCACCATTCCCGCAAAAACTACGTGATCCATCAGCATTGTAATAGTCTACTTCAAAATCGAGTTCATTTGAAGCATTGATTTTGATTAAACCATCAGCACCAACACCATATTTGCGATTACAGATGGCACGAATACTATTCAAGGACAAATGATCCCACTTCCCCGAACGGTTGTCGATCATCACAAAATCATTTCCAGCACCTTGGTATTTTACGAATGGTATTTCCATGCTTTTACCGCATTAACAGCGGATTTGCTTAACAATATTTAACAGCGCAAAAGTAACAATCATCAAGGTATTCCTGTTATAATTGTGTTGAAAATATCATAAAACACTTTTTAGTTATGCGTAATACTTGGAAATACCTAGGTCTTGGTATGCTTGGCGGAACTATTCCGTTCGCATTTGGCTATATCCTTAATGCAACAAGTCATTCCTCCTTATCAGATGAAGTAATTGATGGAAATCGATTTGCAAGAACAGTTAATTATTCTGGGATGCCTGCAGGAACAGAAGGTTTTATAGAAGCATCCGAAAGCACAATCAATTCGGTGGTGCATGTTACCACAAAAGTTGTAAGAACAACTGTTCAACGAGATCCATTCTACGAATTTTTCAATGGTCCAGGAACTGGAAACAGGGAATATAAACAATATGGGGCAGGCTCTGGTTCTGGAGTAATTATTTCAAGCGAAGGGTATATTGTGACCAACAATCATGTGATCGAAGATGCCAGTGAAATTGAAGTGATCCTCAATGACAATTCTAAATACACAGCCACCGTTATTGGAACAGATCCTTCAACAGATATTGCGGTATTAAAAATTGAAGCAACAGGTTTAAAGGCTATTCCAATTGGTAACAGTGATGATTTACACATTGGAGAATGGGTGTTAGCAGTAGGGAATCCATTCAATTTAACATCTACGGTTACTGCTGGAATTGTAAGCGCAAAAGCACGAAACATCAACTTATTATCTGATAAAACGAGAGCCACAGCTGTACCAATTGAATCATTCATTCAAACAGATGCTGCTGTCAACCCGGGTAATAGCGGTGGTGCTTTGGTAAATACTCGTGGCGAATTAGTTGGAATCAACACAGCCATTGCTTCCCAGACAGGTTCTTATTCTGGTTATAGTTTTGCGGTACCAGTGAACTTGGTAAACAAAGTAATGCGTGATTTGATTGACTTTGGAATTGTTCAACGAGGCTATTTAGGTGTTCAAATCGCCGATATTAATCAAGAAATCAAAGAGAAAAATAAACTAAGTTCTACAAAAGGTGTCTTTATCACCTCAATAACTGCAGATGGTGGAGCTGAAAAAGCAGGAATTAAAGCCAATTCCGTGATTTTAAAAATCGGAACAAAAGTTGTGAACTCAGTAGCTGAATTGCAAGAAGAAATTGGGAAGCGTCGTCCTGGTGACAAAGTTTCAATCACACTTTTAAATGACGATGGCGAACTAGAGACCAAAGAAGTGCTTTTGCGCTCAGCAGAAGGTAAAACTGACTTGAAATCGAAAGAAGAAATGAATAAAACGTCTGCTTTAGGAGCAACTTTTGAAGAATTAACTGCAAAAGAGAAAAAAGAATTAGGCATTGCTTTCGGAGTTCGAGTAAAAATAATTGAGCCAGGAAAATTGAGATCACTTGGATTAGATGAAGGCATGATTATTTCGAAATTTAATGAGGAAAACATTGAATCTGTTGAGCAACTAACAACTAAATTGAATAAACACAAAGGAGGTGTTTTACTTGAAGTTGTTATGGAAAGTGGTAAGAAAGAATACCTCGGATTCGGATTATAGTTTAAGAAATTGTATAAAAAACGTTAAGGCATGGTTTTTGAGATGAAGAAATCTCTCAAAAATCTGCCTTTTTTATTTGGAAATCACTTTCTTTTCGTCGTAACTTTGCACTCAGATTTGAAGAAATCGTTATTAATACGTAGTTAAGTACATGAGACAATTAAAGATTACAAAATCCATTACCAATCGCGAAAGTCAATCCTTAGACAAGTATCTGCAAGACATTGGTAAAGAGGAGTTAATCACAGCTGAGGAAGAAGTAGAATTGGCTCGCCGTATTAAACAAGGTGACCAACGCGCTTTAGAGAAGCTAACCCGAGCGAATTTACGATTCGTTGTATCTGTAGCAAAACAATATCAAAATCAAGGACTTACCCTTCCCGATTTGATCAATGAAGGTAACTTAGGTTTGATTAAAGCAGCACAAAAATTTGATGAAACACGTGGTTTTAAGTTCATTTCTTATGCTGTATGGTGGATTCGTCAATCGATTTTGCAAGCATTGGCTGAACAGGCACGTATTGTGCGTTTGCCGTTGAATCAAGTTGGTTCATTGAACAAAATCAATAAAGCGTTTTCGCGTTTAGAACAAGAATTCGAACGTCCTCCTTCAGCTGAAGAATTAGCAGAAGCATTGGAAGTTCCTGAAGATAAGATCAAGGAAAGTTTAAACGTTTCTGGTCGTCACGTATCAATGGATGCACCTTTGTCTTCATCAGAAGATGGCGGTACATTAATGGATGTAATGGCAAATAATGATTCACCAAAAGCAGATCATGCGTTAATGGCTGAATCATTGCAACGTGAAATCGAACGTTCATTGTCTACATTGACAGATAAAGAACGTGAAATCATTCGTCTATTCTTTGGAATCGGAATGAATCACGGATTAACACTTGAAGAAATCGGTGCTAAATTTAATCTGACACGTGAACGTGTTCGTCAGATAAAGGAAAAAGCAATTAGACGACTGCGACATACCTCTCGCAATAAGTTGTTAAAAGCATATTTAGGATAACAGGAAAGGCTGTCTGCATCGCGGGCGGCCTTTTTTAGTTTTAGGAAAAGCAAGTAATCGTTTAATAATCAATAGATAATACCAGATGGAAGCTGCAGTAGGCTACGAAAAAGAACTCAACTCGCACGTTCAACGTGAACGCGCCGCTGTTAAATTGTCAAGTCACGTAGGTGAGTTGTTGTACGACAAAGGAATTGAACTCGTTTTATTCCGTAATCACCTAATGGATATAACCATTTCAGAGATTCTTAATTTGCACGAATATGCAGCAACAGTAGTTAACAAACCAATCGACATCGTAACAAGTGCTGCACTTGCTGAAGAATTGTTGAAAATGGATTTAGCTCCTGCAAAAATTGACATTGGTAAGTTAGCTAGCCAATGGGAAGCAGAATCGGCACAATTCACTTCGAAAGCTGACTTCCTTTCTAATAAATTGACTGGATTCGCAAAAGGAAGTGGTGATGGTTTTAATCCACGTGATGTTGTTTTGTATGGTTTTGGTCGTATTGGACGTTTGGCAGCTCGTGAATTGATTAAACAAGCTGGAAAAGGTCAACAATTGCGCTTGCGCGCCATCGTTACTCGTGGTTCTTCAGATAAAGACATCGTAAAACGTGCCGCTTTGTTAAGAAGTGATTCTGTTCACGGTGCTTTCAAAGGAAGCGTTGTAGAAGATTTAGAAAATAAATCCTTGATTATCAACGGACAAATTGTTCGTATGATCGATGCAAGCAATCCAGAAGACGTTGATTATACACAATATGGAATTAACAATGCGTTGATTATTGATAATACAGGTGTTTTCACCAACCGTGAAGCATTATCGCGTCATTTAAAAGCAAAAGGTGTTTCTCGCGTTTTATTAACAGCTCCTGGAAAAGAAATCCCCAATGTTGTTTATGGAATTAATCAAGGAACATTGGAACTTGAAACAGAAAAAATCTATTCTGCGGCATCTTGTACAACAAATGCAATTTCTCCGATTCTCAAAGTTATCAATGACGAATTTGGGGTAAATAAAGGACACATTGAAACGGTTCATGCTTATACCAATGACCAAAACTTGTTGGATAATATGCATAAAAGTTCTCGTCGTGGTCGTTCTGCAGCAATCAATATGGTGATCACATCAACTGGAGCTGGAGCTGCTGTAACAAAAGTTATTCCTGATTTAAAAGATAAGTTGACAGCCAATGCTGTTCGTGTTCCAATGCCAAATGGTTCATTGGCTATTTTATCGTTGGAATTAGGACGTGAAACAACAATTGAAGAAGTAAACAACGTCATTCGTCGTGCTTCGTTGGAAGGCGAATTAGTCAATCAGATCTTCTATTCGTATGATCCTGAATTGGTTTCAAGTGATATCATTGGAAATACCTGTTGTTCTGTTTATGATTCTCATGCTACAATTGTTTCTCCAGACGGAAAAAGCGTTGTATTGTATGCTTGGTACGATAATGAGTTTGGATATACAAAACAAGTGATTCGAATGGCGAAGTATATTACTAAAGTACGTCGTTTGATTTACTATTAATCCCTTCTTTTTACAATACTAAAACCGAGTTTATTGCTCGGTTTTTTTATGCGTTTTAGATTTAAGTTGAGCCAATTTTTTAGTAAATGTCCGCAACAAAATAATTCAATGTGTTGTTCACTCAACAACGGACATCACACTGCTCTTAAGCCTGTTAGAAAAAATATCCGATTAACAATCGGCACTTAAATTCAGTTGTTTGGTGTTTTAAGAAGAGCCTAATTAAATAGATCCCAAGACAATCCCAATCTTAATTGCATTGGAACGACTGGATAGCCTAAATTTTCTTGATTCGTCGGTGTCCAAAATGTTTGTTCAATGTTTTCAACACGAATAAACCATCTGAAAAAACCCAATTCAAATTGCGTGAAAAAGTGGATTTTCGGCATTGCGTCATAGCGTTTGAATGAAGCTGAATTCCCTGGCAAGGTATAGGCATCAACCATTGGAATGTAGTCCAACAAACTAAATGAGGAGCAGTAACCTAAATCTACACCAATTGTTGCACGTAATTTTTTTGCTTTGAACAAAAAGCCATTAAAACCTAATCGTGCAGAAGCTTGAAAGGTTGGAACAAAATCAAAATTACTTTGTTGAAAGCGGACAAGTGGTTGAAAAAACAGCTTTCGCCAGCTTAAATCTGCCCGAATAAACGCATTTAAAAAAGATAAATTGGTTAAAGTATCTTGTCGCCAAGTATCACCAATGAAGAATGGATTATTTGCAGTATTTTGAAAAGAAAACCCAATATCAACAGGAACTTTAGAAGAATTCGATTGAATAGTAGCAGCAATTTTGGTAGTCGTTATTAGTGTTTTGGTCTGCCATGAATAATTCAAAACATTGCTGAAATAAGATCGCTGAACATTGGTTGGATAACATTGATTGAACGAGGCATTTATTCTTAACGACGCAAATCGATGTGTATAGTTGAGTTGACTATTGATCGATTTTTCACCATTCGCTCCAATAAATGTATAAGTACCTGAAGCTTTTAATTGTAAAGCATCCTTTACGTCAATGATCAAATCACTTACAATTCCAACTTCTAACGTATCACTCTTTCGACTTAAATTATCAAAATCCCAATACGTTGATTTGAGACCACCGTTGATTGATAAATGTTTGGTGTGGAAAAAATAGCCAGCAGTCCCTCCTATTTCTGAGCGCTCCCAATAATCATTTGTCTCATTGGAATCAATGTTCACAACTCCATAAACCGCATCAATATCATCTTGTTCTGTGTAACGTTTATTTTCAATTTGATAATGCGGTGCCAAGTACAAACCTGTTTTAATCAAACTATCTTTCGTAAACGAAATGAAATTTTTCCAGTCAACATGGAAATACCGTTGTGTGATTTGTGCAGTTGACTTTTCGACCGACTGAAATTCAAGCGGGATTGTTTCATCAACTGTATCATTCAAAAATCCGCCATTTGTACCACGGTTACTTCCATCAAACAACAATTCCAATTGGGAGGCATAACGTTGTTTGCGAACCAAATGAGCTAAATCGACATGATTATTTTCAATAGCAGCATTTCGGATAGCACCAGCTGTACTAGTACGCACATAATTGAATTGAATGAATTGTCTTGGGGTAATTGCTTGCGTGTAGGCGATTCCACCTTGTTGAGAGACGTTAGAACCAAAAGCATATTGTAGTCCAACATGCGGAATTGAGCTGTAGCGTTTGGGCAAAGCTTGAATAGGCGTTGAAACACTCATTCGCGATACATCAAATGCTTCCACTGTTGGTCGCCAAGTTGTTGGTAAGGCAGATTGGTAGACGCCAAGTTTTACATCAATACTATCGAATGAGCCGGAAATACGGTAACCAGGTCGGATTGAATCTTCAAAATAATGGTAAAAAGGCATTTGTGCTGCTCCCTGTTTAGGCAAGCAAAGGAAGAGTAAAACACAACCAAGCAATCGAACCATTATCGCAATGTATGAAAACAACAAAAGGGTCTCATTCGCCAACAAGACGAATAAGACCCTTCAAATACGTTTAATCTGACTATAAATTATTTACAAAAACAGCCAAACCAGATTTAAGGTTTGAAGCTTTATTTTTGTGGATAACGTTACGTTTAGCCAATTTGTCCAACATAGAAGATACTTCAGGGAACATTGTTTCAGCCTCTTTTTTATCTTTCAACGCACGCAATTTACGAACAGCATTACGTGTTGTTTTATGCTGATATTTATTACGTAAACGTTTAACATCGTTTGAACGGATTCTCTTTTGTGCTGACTTGTGATTTGCCATTTTCTACTTGTTAATTTCTTTAATTAAATTTTTTGTAGCCCATAGGAGAATCGAACTCCTATTTTACGGATGAAAACCGCATGTCCTAACCGTTAGACGAATGGGCCAAAAAACTTGGCAGCCCATAGGAGAATCGAACTCCTGTTACCAGGATGAAAACCTGGCGTCCTAACCACTAGACGAATGGGCCGTTTTTGAATTTCGGAGTGCAAATATACTTGGATTTTTTCTACATGCAAACGAAATAGACGTTTTTTTTCTAAAAAATATCGTGATCTTCTGCTTCGAATTTGAATCCCAATCGCTTACCTGTGGTCATTTGATCCCTAGAATTTTGTTCTAACATTTGATTTACAGTTGCTTTGGCCACAATGTCATAAGGAGGCGTTAATAAATCAAACTCTAATGCATAAACAAATGCTACATGAATAATGTGTTTCATAATCGCATCATTCAAGGCTTCTTGTGTTAAATCTCGGAATAAAAAACCCAATTGTCCCTTCCCTTCCACCATATAATGTTCGTCTTTGTTGATGAAAATCCGACCGATTAAATAGCCCAAATCATTCAAACGCGACTTCAAATACGATTCCGCCAAAAAGTTGTAGATATTGATAATGCCAAAATAGCCTCGCTCCTTATCCTCTTTTAAGTACTCCGTTTTCCAAAGTGGGTGTTCTTCTGGCAATCGAAAAATATTGGTATGCATTTGAAAGATCAAGACATCACTCCCAATATACACTTGCACCTGAAATTCACCTTTGTATTCCACATGCAAACGAACGCGTTCATCTGTAATTTTATGACGAAGCGTTCCAATTTCTTCTAACAAATGTTGTTTAAATCGCTCAAATTGGCGTTTGGTATCTTGGAAAATGTCTTGCTTTAAAGCCGCTTTTTTCTCCAATAGTTCTTGAATCAATATAAGGGTATCACTCATCGTATTGTATTTTGAAAGGGGAAATTAGTCATAGAATAGTGAAAAACAAAGAAGTCGGAACACAGATCCCGACTTCAATACATTAAACTTTTTTATGGTTTCAATAAGCTTTTGCAAAAACAACCCTTCCTGTAGAAGGTTTTCCTGTAACCATGCAGGTTCCTGCTTCCGCAACTTGATCCAACGGAATACAACGAATGGTTGCTTTTGTTTCTTGTTTTATTTTTTCTTCTGTCTCAGAAGTTCCATCCCAATGAGCTAAATAAAACCCGCCTTCGGTTTCTAAGCGTGTTTTAAATTCTTCATAGGTATCAACCGTATGCATTCCTGCTGCTTTACGAGCCTTTGCAGTTTCGAAAAGATTTATTTGAATAGCATCCAATAATTGACTGATTTCAGCAGCAACACCTTCAATATTCATGGCAAATTTCTCTTTTGTATCACGACGAGCTACTTCCACTACTCCATTTGCCAAATCACGCGGTCCAATTGCCAATCGGACTGGAACACCTTTTGATTCGTATTCTGCAAATTTCCATCCTGGTCGACGATTTTCATCGTTATCATATTTCACTGAGACACCCAACGCACGTAATTCACTTTGGATCACAGCAACAGCTTCATTGATTGCAATCAATTCTTCATCTGTTCGGTGAATAGGAATGATAACCACTTGAATTGGTGCCAAAGCTGGTGGTAATACCAATCCTTCATCATCTGAATGCGTCATGATCAATGCGCCCATCAATCGTGTTGAAACACCCCATGAGGTTGCCCAAACATAATCTAATTTCCCAGCTGCATCAGCAAACTTCACATCAAAAGCTTTCGCGAAGTTTTGTCCAAGGAAATGCGACGTTCCAGCTTGTAATGCTTTCCCATCTTGCATCATCGCTTCAATACAATAGGTATCTTCTGCTCCGGCAAAACGTTCGCTTTCAGTTTTACGTCCACGGATAACTGGCATTGCCATAAAATTCTCTACAAACGTAGTGTAGACATCTAACATTTGTTCAGCTTCTGCAACCGCTTCTTGTTTGGTCGCATGTGCTGTATGTCCTTCTTGCCATAAAAACTCAGTTGTTCGCAAGAAAATACGTGTTCTCATTTCCCAACGCACAACGTTTGCCCATTGATTGATTAGAATTGGCAAATCACGGTAGGATTGAATCCAATTTTTATACGTGCTCCAAATAATCGCTTCACTAGTCGGACGAACAATCAATTCTTCTTCCAATTTAGCTTCTGGATCAACAATTAATTTTGTTTTGTCATTCGGATCGGTTTTTAATCGGTAATGCGTAACTACAGCACATTCTTTGGCAAAACCCTCTGCATTTTTCTCCTCTGCTTCAAACATGCTTTTAGGCACAAACAATGGGAAGTATGCGTTCTGATGTCCAGTTTCTTTGAACATTTTATCCAATTGTGCTTGTATTTTCTCCCAAATCGCAAAGCCATAAGGTTTGATGACCATACATCCTTTTACACCTGAATTTTCTGCTAAATCTGCACGTCCAACCAGTTCATTGTACCATTTGGAATAGTCTTCTTCTCGCGTTGTATATTTCTGAGCCATTCGTTGATTCTGTTAATTTTCATTATTCAATCCTGCAAAAGTAGAAAATTCCGTATCTTTAAGGAGTATTAATATCACCTGTTATGATAGTCACAAAAATTTTCACTGCAATTATTGGCGCTAGTTTACTCTTAACGAGCTGTGTAAGTTCTCAAAAGTGGATTGATGATGACGTTTATGCATTAAAAGCTGTTGACGTTCCAACTGACACGGATATTTCGGATGAAACAGAATACGCCACTTTTCTCTTAAATCAGCAAACGACTCAACCCCAAACTACTTATTACGACGATTTCTTTTTTCAACCCTACAGCCCATTTGGAATTAGACCGTATCATCTTTTAAGCGGATATTCTCTTTGTAATTACTCGAATTTTTATGGAAGATACTATGGTTGGGGATACGGTTGGGGTAACTACAACCTGATAAATGGTTATGGTTATAACTATTATGGAATGAATTACACTAATTCTCCTTATGGAAATTGGGGTGGTTATGGCAACAATTATTATTCGAACAATTCATACTCTAGCAATTCTGTTTATTCTGGAATTCATGTCAAAGGACCACGAGGTAGCATTTCAGGATATGGTGGTGTTCGCTCCAATTCTACACAATCGTATAAATCTGCTCCAATAAATCCATCAACACCAGCAATCAAAACAGAAGCCAAGCCAGTTACAAATTATGATCGTATTGGAAGAAGTAGTGGTCCTGGAGCTGTTTCATCTGGAAGAACAATCGTTAATACACCAAATGGTCCAACTGTAACTGCTGTAAAAAGACCTGCATCTACTGCACCAAGACCAACAACGACAACAAGTAGAACTTCAAGTTCCCCAGCTACTGGAAGAACATCTAGCTCTAGTCCTCGCTATGAAGGAACAACTAGCACAGGAAGAACAAGTGGATCTGGAACCATTTCTACTGGAAGGACAAGTTCCGGGTCATCATCTGGAGGTTCACGATCTACAAGTGGCGGAGGATCATCTTCTGGCGGTACAAAAACAGTT
Organism: Fluviicola sp.; assembly: GCA_043721195.1. GTDB lineage: Bacteria > Bacteroidota > Bacteroidia > Flavobacteriales_D > Crocinitomicaceae > Fluviicola. The sequence goes on from JAYSRF010000030.1 coordinate 39,761, forward strand.
GGAAGACGCTAATCAGCTATGAAGTATTTTTCACTATTACTCGCAATCCCTATTCTTCTTGCGAGTAGATCGTTCGCACAAACAGAAGTAGATTTATACCGTTATTCGAATACGTTCAACGAAGGTTCTGCTCGCTTTGAAGCTATGGCTGGATCATTTGGAGCACTTGGAGCAGACATTGGATGCGCACGGATTAATCCTGCTGGTTTTGCGCGCTATTCTACTTCTCAATTCTCCTTTGGATTAAACACTGTGACCTCCGTCAATAAAATTGATTTTCAAGGTGCAATGACCAATTCTACTGCAACTAAATTGCGTTTGGCGAATATTGGATTTGTTATTACTACTGATCGTTCAACAAAACGCGAAGGATTTCTCTATCAACAAGTTGGTTTTGGTTATACGGGCGTTGCAAACTTCAATAATAAATGGAATTACAGTGGACAGCAATTCGAATCACTCTTAGACGGTTTCAGTAGTCAAGCAGCTGGAATAGCACCTATTGATCTAGCAACGTATTTTCCATTTTCAAGCTCATTAGCTTATGAAACGTACGCAATTGATTACGATGGTTCGAATTACACTCCTCGTTTAACAAACGGAGATATGCTTCATGCCCGATCCGTTGAAACCAAAGGTGGAATCAATGAATTACATTTTTCATACAGCGCCAACTTTCTCAATAAATTGTATCTAGGTGCAAATGTTGGTGTGCAATTTTTACGTTACGAAGAAAACACCTTGCATCATGAAGATTTGATTGATACAGTCGGCGTTAGTCTTCGAAGTTTTGACTATACCTATAATTTAGCAACCAAAGGAACTGGAACAAATCTCAAAATAGGCGCCATTTATCTGCCAACTGAGTCATTTCGTTTAGGATTAGCTTTCCATACCCCAACCTATTTTGAGTTAACGGATAAGTGGAATGCGAATATGACTGCAACTCACTCTGATGGCATTTACACAGTTCCAACAACGTTGATTCCTTCAGGTGATTATAAATACCGACTTCGAACTCCCGCTCGAATAATTGGCTCAATTGCCTATGTTTTTGGCACAAAAGGATGTATCAATATTGATTTAGAATACTTGGATTATCGTTGGGCAAATTTTAAGTCAACAACAGATGAAACGTATGCACCTTATGACTTTGTTCCCGAAAACAAGGCTGCTGACTTACGTTTTACCAGCGCATTAAATATGAGAATTGGTGGAGAAATCGCTTTTCGTACGCACTATTTTCTAAGAGCTGGCTATGCTTATTTCCCGAAAGGAGATCTTGCTATCCGCGATTTTGGTGGGAAAGCTGATTATCTCTACTCGGGAGGAATCGGAGTTCGCTGGAATAAATGGACATTTGATGCCACTGCAAAATCATTGCAACAAACCAAGAGTTATACAGCTTTTCAAGGAAGCACAGCTAACGTTAGAACGAATCAAGTATCTATTGTATTAAACGCTCAATTTAAGTTCTAAATACTTTTCAATTGATTGAGAGAATCCTGTTTTACTTAATTTACTATCAATCCAAGCAGGTAAGTGGAAATATTCCAAAATTACGCGCTCTTGCTGATCTTTCATTAATTCATCCGTCTCCACTTTCATCTTCTCCAGAATCTCCGTTCGTTGTGCGTTGCTTGTGGCTTTAGCCAATTTACGGATGTGGCGAATCACAGCGTTTTCAATCTCGTAATCACGATCATGTTTCGATAAATAACGATTCGTTGATTTAATGACATATTCAAGAAAATCGTAGTTTTCTAATTCAAAATGGATGATTAAATTAAAAATTCGTGCAAAACTGTAAATATCTTGACGCAATCGTTGTTCATTGTCATTCAATACTTCATTCAAAGTCGATAATGCTTTTTTAAAGTCCCCATTTCCAAAATAGGTATACGCTTTATTGTATTGAAATAGAATCGATTGTTCTTTCGAGATTTTATCGTCTAATTCGATCACCCGTTTATCCACTTCAGGAATCAAAACAGTTGTTTTGGTAAAATCGCCCATTGCATGATAAAGAGCAAATTCCATGTTGTATGAAATCGTGAAAATACGCAATGAAATGTCCATTGAATTGAACCCTTTTTTACCTTCAAGAGCACGCAATTCGTGGATCATGCGTTCACTTTCTTCAAACTGATTATTGTCAATATAGCAACGTAAGAGATGCGAAAGCGTCGCTACATATCGGTGCCCTAAATCTTCCTTTATTTTTGGATTATTATCTAAAATATCACGGGTTCTATTGAAGAATTGGAAGCTATCTTCATAATTACGATTGGTAGCAGCACAAAGTCCTTTAATGTAATAACACATGGAAGATGCACGCGTAGAAAGAGCGGTGTTTTTTCCTTTAATCAAGTGATAGTCAGCAATGTCTTCTACGATTTTACGCTCAAATTCATTACGTGTAAAACCTCCACTTCTAAAGATTAAATTTATTTTCGAGTAGATGATTTGGTATTCAGCTAGGTTTCTCAATTTCGAAATCACCTCCTCTTCTTCCATTACTAAGGTATCCAGGTCACGACCAAATTCTCCTTCTTCGTAAGCAGCTTCTAAGAGTCGTTTTTCCCAAGAAATTAATTCATACCAGTAATAAAACTCTTCGTTTTCCATTGCAACACTTTTCGCTCGTTGAACGAATTTTTCACATTCCCGATAAAGTGCTTTGTTGTACAAAATCTCTACATTTTTCAATTCTTGCTTCAAAATACTTGACGCAGATTGTTCACTGTAATAAACACGTAGACTCTTTAAAATCAATCGATACAAGTGATTTTTTTCAGATGGTAGGTGTTTAATGAAGACTTCATTTTCAAAAACAGTCTTCAATTCTTCTTCATCGTAACTATCTTGTTTTTCAATATAGTCAAAAATTTTCAGGTAATTTTTCTCACCTGCCTGCAATGCCGACGATAGTTTAAAAAAACGCTTTTCTGATTTGGTCAGAGATTTGATCAGCTTGAATAATTCACTTGAAGGTTTCATATAGCACTGTTTTTACCAAAAATAACAAAAGTTTCTTTTATTCCTAACCCATTCACTAAACCGATTTTTTATTCGTAAAAGTATACTAAATAGGTAGATTAATGTTTTCATTATTGAAATCCTAGAATTTAATAACCTAAAAAACGCCTGATGGTCAATCCAACAGGCGTTTTAACAAACAACAACAATTAACTTCTCTCGTTCAACGACCTAACGTAGAAGAATTTTCTGCCCCTTTTGGACAACTTCATCCGCAGATGAAATACCATTCAATTCCATTAACGACTCTAACTTAATTCCTTCAGATTGCGAAACAGCTGTAATAGTCGTGTTTTTAGGTGCAATATAGGTAGCTCCCTTTTCTTTTGCTTTATTTCGTTTTGGTTGTAAGTAAACGATATCACCTTCCTCCAACAAATCCTTTTTGGTTGCAAAATCATTGTATCGGTACAATTGCCACATTCCCATATTGAATTCCTTCGAAATCTTATAATACGTATCTCCTTTTCGAGCAACGATGTAATTGATTTTATTCTTATGAATCTTTACTGAATGCGCTTGATACGCAACAGCATTGCTTTCTTCGCTTTTAGGAGCTTTTTCTAATTCTTCTGCTAATAACTCTGACCCTTTGTCGTTTTTTGGACTTACTTGCTCATCGTATTTTTCTAAATGCAAGCGTTCAATCAACTCTACTAATTGTTCTGGGTATTTCGGATTCGTTGCGTAACCAGCATCTTTGAGTCCTTTTGCCCACGATTTGTAATCGTTAATTGGAAAAGCAAACAACTTAGCATAACGCGTACGACCCGTCAAAAATAAACTGTGATCTTTGTAGGATTCATCAGCAGATGTGTACTTACGAAAACATTCGGCTGCTTTATCATCATCTATATGAATGGTTTCACCAGTCCAATCATGGCATTTTATCCCAAAGTGATTATTTCCTTTTCGAGCCAATTCAGAATTGCCGTTTCCACTCTCTAAGATCCCTTGAGCCAAGGTTATACTAGCAGGAATCTTATGGATTTTCATTTGAGAAATCGCAGATGTAGACCACATTTGCACATATTCAATTTGTGTATAGCTTTTCTCAGGAAGATTACCCCCAAACACAAGTGAAGAAATGGCTAAACTACAAGCAACTGGAACAAAACGCATAACAAAAAGCTTTAGATTTTGCTACCATTACGCTAGTTATCAACAATTGTTACATAAAATGTCAATAACTTTTATGAAAATTGTTCATAAAGGTGAATGAAACACTTCTAATTGAGTCCAGAAAGCCATTTCATTGTGTCTATTCCATCAGCAAAATCACTGATTGATGGCAACTGCGCACTCCCAAAAGACTGGAAATTATGCCCAACAATGGTTTGAATGGATGCTTCATGCTCCTGAATAAAGCGAGTTACTTCCTCTATTTCTGTGTAACGTTGGATATGAAAAACGGACAATGGCGAAAACAAGGAATCGTCTTCCCGCATCAAACAAAAATTATTATCGAGAAACGGAACGCTATTCATCAGATAAATGGTTCTGTTGTAATCATAATTATTGGCAAACTTGTGGTGATTGACAATTCCTCCAAAGTCTACAATTGCTTCGAAAACGCGATCTAAATTAAAATCAAGTGGTACAAACAATTTGGAAACATTCCGACAACCCAATCCAAAATACCGAAGCATGTCGTTTCCAAGTAATTTTAATTCATCTTTCGACTCCTTTCCATTCAAGACAGCTACTGAAGTTCTGTTTTTCCGAAAAATATGCGGGTATTTACCAAAGTATTGATCAAAATAACTCACCGAATTATCACTTCCAGTAGCAATTACAGCCTCCATATCTTTCACTGGACCGATAAAACACTGTAAATGTTCAGCTATTGCAGGATTCCATTTTTCTAAGACTTGAGTAAAAGCCGGTAATAAATGTTTATCCGTCGAACTCATTTTACACAATGCAGTATTCCCTGATAATAAGACACACAGTACGTCGTGAAATCCAACCATTGGAATGTTACCCGCCATAATGATTGCAACACGTTTTGGATGAGTTGCATACGTGTAATTTGATGCAAATGGCAAAAGCGATTCTTTCTCAAGCATTTCACCTAAAGAAGTTAAAGCATACACTACAGATTCATGGGTAAACCACGGATTGTAAATATGTACTTTTCCTAATAAGCTTTGAAGATCACAATACTCCTCCTGCGTTAAGCCAATCTCGAATCCTGACCATTCTTTTTCCGAACCCAAGGCGCGAAACAAATCACCCAATTTGAGCATTAAATCAACAATCTCTTCCTTTTTCACGGTGCAAAATTAGTTCTTTTGTCTCATCACAAATAATATAATGAACAAAAGTCACTAACTATTTGTCCTAGCCTTATTATATTTGCACTCAAAAAACGCAGCTATGGCAATCATTATAACAGACGAATGCATCAATTGTGGTGCATGCGAACCAGAATGTCCGAACAACGCAATCTATGAAGGTGGTGCTGAATGGCATTACTCTGATGGGACGTCTTTGAAAGGTATGATTCGCACGTTGAATGGTGAAGAAATTGATGCTGAACAAGCATTTGATCCAGTAGACATGGATGTTTACTTCATTGCAACAGAAAAATGTACAGAATGTGTTGGGTTTCACGATGAACCGCAATGCGCTGCTGTTTGTCCAGTAGATTGTTGTGTGGATGATCCTGATTTCCGTGAATCAGAAGATGAATTATTGGCTAAAAAAGATTTCATGCACTTATAATTCTCGTTGTTACTGAATTTTACCCTAATTTTAGTGTAACGAATAATCTTTTTAAGCGTTAAAACGAGCATGAAAAACATTCTAGGCTTTCTGATTTTCACGCACTTGTTTTCATCTTCATTGATGGGCCAAGATGCAATTATTCAGCAAGAAGTTGAATTGCAAACCTTGCTTGACTCTTTACGTGCTGCTAGAAATGATGCAGCGAAGAATAATTGGAATGCACAATTCAAAAAACAATTAGAAGCTTCGTTACATGAACCAACAGCTTTTACATTTCCATTTAGCAATCTAAGAACCATCGGAAAAATAACCAGTTCTGATAATCAACTGCGCATTTTTTCTTGGAACGTAGAGCAAGACGATCAAACCCAAAAATACTATGCCTTTGTATTAAAGAATACAGGAAAGGTTGGCGAACATACTGTTATTGAACTCGTTGATAATTCGTTTATGTTGCCCATGAAAACAGATGAAGTGTTGGAAGCTGACAATTGGTATGGTGCACTTTATTATGATATCGTCCCGGTTGAAAAAAGCAATAAAACGTATTACACACTTTTAGGTTGGGATGGAGGTAGCACCATGAGTAATATTAAACTCATCGATGTACTTTATTTCTCAGGTAACACCGTTAAATTGGGAACTCCCATTTTTAAAACAGTAGATGGATTGAAACGCAGGATCTACATGGAACATTCTGAAAAGACTGTCATGTCATTGCGTTGGGATGCGGAACACAAACGC
>JAYSRF010000031.1:0-14818 GCA_043721195.1 Fluviicola sp.
AAGTTCCAACACACGATTGTGCTTTCAGGGTGGCAACTACGAAAACAAATAACAGAGATAAAACATGTTTCATGGTTCAAAATTTTGAAGCAAGATACAAAAAAACTAATTTACTATGCACGCGCAGTAAAAAACAATCATGCTATTTTGTTTTCACCTTCTCCAAAAAATTTCCCAATAACTCCATTCCATATTCACTCAAAATACTTTCTGGATGAAATTGCACGCCAAAAATTGGCAAACTAGTGTGTTCCAATGCCATCATAACTCCATCTTCTGAAAAAGCAGTCGCGCACAAGATTCCTTCCGGTAAGTTGGGATCTACAGCCCAACTGTGGTACAATCCTACTGAAAACGATGGAGGAATTCCGTTAAACAACGAAGACGTTTCTGTATGTGTGATTGAAACTTGTTGCCCATGTTTAACAACAGCTTGATTATAAATGCTTCCTCCGAAATGTTCTGCAATGGCTTGCATCCCTAAACAAATCCCCAATACTGGGAGTTTCAATTCAACAGCCTTTCCTAATACTTCCATCAGTTTTCCAGCATCTTTAGGCAAGCCAGGACCTGGTGAACAAACAAGCGCATCATACTTTTCAAGATCGGAAATCGTAATTTCTTTGTTGGTAAGTACAGTCACATCAACATCCAACGCTTCCAAGTAATGGTAAATGTTGTAGGTAAATGAATCGATATTGTCGAGTAAAAGTATGTGCACTGCTTTTTGGTACAAAATTACTAAACTTGCAAAAAAGAGTTGCAATGAAAAAAGCAGTACAAATTGATGGTGCTCCTGCCCCACTCGGACCTTATAGTCAAGCCATTCTTTCAAACGATACCTTGTATGTAAGTGGACAAATTCCATTGAATGCATTTACAGGTCAATTGGAAGTAGAAAGTATTGAAGCTGCCACACATCGTGTGTTGCAAAACATTGAACTCTTGTTAAAAGAAGCTGGTATGACCTTAGAGAATATTGTAAAGTGCAGTATTTTCATGATTGACCTTGGGCAATTTTCTAATATGAATGCCGTTTATGGTTCGTACTTTAAGGAAACGCCTCCTGCACGCGAAACAGTTCAGGTAAGTCGACTTCCAATGGATGTTCCGATAGAAATTTCCTGTATTGCAGTACGCTAAAATTCTATTTATGAAGGTACTTATCCCAATGCTTCTGCTGATTGTAGGTTACTCGATTTCTGGTTGTATAAAAAAAATCACGCATTTTTATGTGGATTATACGACTACTACAACAGTTCCCGCAACTTTAACTTCATCTATTCCTCTTTCTCTGATGACACCGGAATTGGAAACCAATTCTACGTATGAATTTGAAGACCACAATACCCGTAAGGATAAAATTCAGTCTATTTTCCTCAAAACACTGCGATTAACAATCACACAACCAAACGGTGAAACATTCAGCTTTGCAAATTCAATGGAACTGTTTATATCAACGGATAATAGTAATGAACAGAAAATTGCAGGATTAATTGAAATTCCAGATACAGTTGGAGATGAACTTTCATTAATAGTAGAAGATGTTGACTTACAGGAATACATCAAATCTGACAAATTCAAACTGCGATTAAAAGTTATTTCAGATGAAACCATTCCTCAAGATGTTCAGATTGAAATCTACAGTAATTTTCTTGTCGATGCCAAATTAATTCGTTCTAAAAAGTGAACGACACACAACCGAAAATAGCAGTTATCATTGTCAATTACAATGTCACGTTCTTCTTGGAACAGTGCTTGAATTCTGTAGCCCGAGCTATGGAAAAAGAACCCGCCGAAGTTTGGGTGGTTGATAATAATTCGGTTGACGGTTCTGTTGAAATGGTTGCTGAAAAATTTCCTTGGGTAAAACTCATCGCAAATAAGGATAACCGAGGTTTTTCAAGTGCCAACAATCAGGCAATGCTGCTTTCGCAATGTCCTTATCAGTTATTACTGAATCCAGACACGGTAGTTGAGGAAGATACACTGAAAAAAGTGGTCGATTATATGGATGCTCATCCAAAAGTTGGAGGTTTGGGTGTCAGAATGGTTGATGGGAAAGGAAAATTTCTACCTGAGTCTAAGCGTGGTTTACCAACTCCAGCCGTTGCTTTTTATAAGATTTTTGGGATTTCCCGTATTTTTCCTCGCTCAAAACGATTTGGTCGTTACCATTTAGGAAACCTCAGTGAATTTGAAACCAACGAAATAGAAATTCTAAGCGGAGCATTTATGCTGATGCGGAAAGAAGCCCTCGATAAAGTTGGCTTATTGGATGAAGACTTTTTTATGTATGGTGAAGACATTGATTTGTCTTATCGTATTTTAAAAGGCGGTTATACCAATGTCTATTTTCCTGAAACGCGCATTATTCATTATAAAGGAGAAAGCACTAAAAAAAGTAGCGTCAACTATGTTTTTGTCTTCTATCGCGCAATGGTCATTTTTGCACGAAAACACTTTTCGCAGAAAAACGCCAAATTATTTTCTTTTTTAATCAATTCAGCAATTTATTTTAGGGCAAGTCTTGCGATAGCGAGTCGTTTTATTCAAAAATCACTTTTACCGCTTACCGATGCACTCTATATCTTAATGGGATTATTTGCGCTCACCAATTATTGGCATCAAGCACAAATTGAATTCCCGAAAGAAACAACTTCCGTTTTGATCTATTGCTACACCATCATTTGGATGTTCACCAACTTACTTGTTGGAAGTTATGATCAACCCATTCGATTGAAAAAATTTCTACTTGGATCGCTCTTAGGAACTGGTATTATTTTAATGTTTTACGCTTTGTTTCCAAAAGAATGGCAATTTTCACGTTTGTACATCTTATTAGGAGCAGCTTGGATTGTAGGTTATTACTGGATCTCTCGTATCTTCTTGCACCTTACAATTGGAAAACGTTTCCTGATTAATGGAAAGAAAAACGGGAATTTTGCAATCATCGGTTCTGAAACAGAATTTGAGCGAGTTGCACTTATCTTAAAACAAACGCAGCCCAAAGTAGAGAAAATCTTGCATGTTTCAGTAGGTGATGAAAAAGAAGCAAATGCTGTTGGAACGTTGAATCAATTGGATCAAATCACGACCATTCATAAAATTGACGAAATTATTTTTTGTGCAAAAGACACGTCTGCAAATGAGATTATTCAATGGATGACCACCATCCAATTGCCGACACTCGATTTCAAAATAGCACAACCTGATAGTTTATTCTTGATTGGAAGTAATTCCATTGAAACGGCTGGTGATTTATACATTTTAGACATCAACGACATTTCTCATCCTGTTAAACGGCGTCAAAAACGCTTGGTTGATATCCTCACAGGTTCTGTAATGTTGTTGTTCTCCCCTATTTTAATCTGGTTTTACTCTCAAAAAATCCGTTTTTCACATAATGCTATCAGATTAATTTCTGGACATATTACAGCTATCGGTTATAGTTCAAAAACAGCCAGTAAAACAGCTGATTTGCCTTCTATCAAACGGGGCATTTTATCACCAAATGATCGGTTAACCATTACAGATGATACCATCGCTGTGAAACTTGATCTTTTATATGCCCGTGAATACACCATTCTACTTGATATTCGCATTATTTTGCGTTCTTGGAAGGAATTGGCTAGAGTTGTTTAGAAGATCTATCAGAGCTAGAGAATAACAGCCTATTTTTAAATAGATAGCGTCTGCTGAAATAGAACTAATTAAATTCGGATTGAAAAAATCAGGGTATCGTGCAATCACATCTACTCTACTTTCCTGTGCACTTAGAGATACTTGTAAACCATGAGGTTCAAAACAAAATAACCACGGATTGCTAATCACAGCAATACTCTCCAATACGGTAAGACTAGAAACAGGGTTCAAAACTGCTAGATTGAGCACTTACCGACTGTTTTCAGACAACCCGTGGTTGAACAAGCTTCATTTATTCACTAAAAACTTGAACGTATGTTTTATATTTTTTCCCACTCCAATAAATGTACAAATTAATGCGTTCCGATTTTTCAATACGAATCGCAGGATATTTAAGTGTGGCTTTTCGTTTACCTAAGCCGTCAAAAAGTCCTTTATCTCGGTAGATAAACCAACGGTTACACCAGTTGATATGATCGCCCATCCCAAGGTCTTTGCCAGCACCGAGTACAAATAACAGGTTTTTTCCTCGATTAATGATCATAACTCCTTTTTTTCCATCAAATTTACTTTCAACGAATAGGACAATGTCGTCTAATTTATCCCCTGTAAAATCGGCTTCCAAGTAAAAAGGATTCAGCGTATCATTGATCGTGTAGTTTTTAGCAACTTCCGATTTTTCAATAATTGGTTTTACCCAAGCAGGAATACGTAAATCTAAGAGCGTAACTTCTTTTACCGAATCTTGTGCTTGAATTGTTGCATGGAACAATAAGCTAACTAATAAGGGGAGAATTGTTTTCATATATCCGTTTTATTGTTCAAATGTGTCAATTTGAAAACGGTTTTGAAAGTCAATTTACATCTCGTTTTTATAGAAACATACAGTTCAAAAAACAACTGATTCTGCTGATTGGACACTTTGAATTGATCAACTGTATCTTGTTCAAAATGAATGGTTATTTAGGCTAAACAGAAAGATCATGTCTGACCTAAAATAAATCAACTAGGGTCTGCTGAAAAAGTCAGAAACGAAGTAGCAATTAGACGCAGTCAAAAAAGATGTATATGAATACTTCAATTTGACTGCAACGCAATAGATGCTTTATTTCTGGCTAGCAAAAAATAACCTGTATGGAATTACAAGTTGCAAGCTTAAATTTTCATTCACCGCGACGGAAATTGTATACTTGAACGTAGATTCTCGAATTCAATTGACATATGTTCAGTATTTTTTGTGTTTTTCAGCAGTCCCTAATCAGTGATTCATCGATTCATAGCCTTTCATAAATAAATCCTTTACTTTTTCCTGTTTTTTACGCCCTCGCTTCACTGAATTTCGATAACTAGATTTCCATTGATGAACGCTTCCCTCTTTCATGCGATTAAAAAATGCTACGATATGAGGATAAGTATTAAAATAAACGGAAGGAAGCCCAATGGATGCACACGAGCGTTTTCCTAAAAAGAATTGATTGTATTGTAAATGAATGTTCACCACTAGTTTTTTTTGCCAGTTATATTTCGGAAAATCGATTTGAAAAGGTTCGTTCATTAAAGAAGTTGCCAAAGCTTTGGTGTCCGCATCAGATGGTGGTTGTGTAATGGTCCATTTATACAATGCTTCAATGGCTTCATTCGCTGTATCTGGCAAGTGTGTTGGCGGAATTCCCAACAAAAAACCGATGTATTTCCATAAATGTAAAACACCCTTTATTTCTTCATCCGTTGGGCGTAATCCCAATTTCTTTAATCCATCCATAAACACCCATGAAAAACCGAGATTCGTAGCAACCATATCCCATTGGTTGAGCGGAATTCCCCAAGATGATGTTTCCCATTTCGGACTGTTAAGAATGGAAACGCGCGTATATGCATGCATCAACCGAATTTTGATCGCATTATTGAATCCAATTTGAAAGGGTTGTAAGGCATTTTCTCCCGTTGCATTGACCCAAAATTCAACCGTTTCTGCGATGCGTTTTGGGGCTCCTTTTTGCAACGCTTCGGTGAAAATAAGCGGTTTATTGATTGCCGAAGATTCGTATCCTCCCATTAAGCAGTAGTTTCGTAGTACAAGGAATCCCATGGTGCCTGATCTTCTACAGAAAGCTGAACCAACTTCAAGTAATGTTGGATTTAACCATGCTGGTGTTGCGAAAACCTCCTCTAACAACAAGCGCAAACTCTCCGGAATTTCTACTTCAGAATCTAAACCATGTTTGAGCAAACGATCCAGCAATTCATTTGCCTGCCGAAATCCCATTGTTCCATAAACTTCATTGATCACACGGTCAGCTAATGCATCGTATTCTAGCAAGAGCGGAATCTGTTGCTCAATTTCAGCTTTATTGGGCACTCGCTCAATTGTTTCAAGCATTTTTTTTCCAGAACCGTGATTCCAATAGTGTTCAAATCCAGGAGATGGATAAATAACCCGAGTTGGATTGGTTAATGGAGTTGATAAATGGGGGTTCTCTTGCATGCGTTAAAAATGAGGCCACTAATGTTGATCCGTTGTAGAAATACAGCACCACGGATGATTGACTTAAAAGTACATATTTCACAGTGATTTTGACCTGTAGCATCGTAAAGAATAACATGTTCTCACCTATTCAACCTTAGAATTCAAATTTTAAACCGAATGTTGGAAAAATAGAAATACCCTCATAAAATGTCTTTCCTGTGATCGCATTGAAATTTTGACCATTGGCATTTTGTCGATTTGTAACATCTACTATATCTAAAAACACTGTAATACCAACGCGCTTTACTTGAAAACGGTAATCAACACGTATATCTAAACTGATGAAATCAGGTAATCGTTCGGCATTTCTTCCAACTGTTTCAAACGAATAATTCAAATTACTCAGATCATTAAAGATGTCTGCATGAACAAGAAAGGAGTCTGTTGGTTTCCCTGTTGCATACCGAAATTTAGTTGCAAGAATCCAATGTTCATTTGGCTTGTAGCTGAGCAGGAAATTAACTTGATGTGGTTGACTGAATGCGAAATTGTACACTCCAATACCGTCGTGATTATTGCGTTTGCTTTCCATATAGGAATAACCAACCTGTCCATAAATCTTATTTGTCAATCGTTTCGTTAGATTTAAATCTATTCCACTTGCCCAGCCATCACCGCTATTGTTTTGCTCGCTGTAACCGTTAATTGGACGAATAATTAATTGGTCAAATTGTTTGTACCAAGCTTCAATGGTTAATTTTAAATCGGCAGTAAAATGCTTTTTGTAACCGAGGATCAATTGCAAGGTTTGTTCATTTTTTAATTTCTTGTCTTTTGGTTGATCTGCAATTGCTACATAAGCTGGATCTTGGTAATAAACACCTGCGGCAAAATTCAAACTATTGGTTGCATTCATCTGCCAACTACCACTCAATCGCGGAGAAATTAGATGTTGTTCTGTAAAACCATTGTAGTCATATCTTGCTCCAGCATTTAGTGTAAGTTGCTTAAATAATTGAAACGAATAAGAAACATAAGACGCCATATTGAAGGCAGTATTGCTGTAGGAAGCATTGAAAAACTGTGGTGATACAATAGCGAAGTTCTGCGTCGGATCGGGTCGATAATCAAATTCATTGAAAACAAAAACAGTATCAGTTCTACTCAATGTTCTATTAGAATGAATCGCAGAAAGATCTAAATCGATACCAGCTATCAATGTTGAGTTGTTTTTCAATTTCAACGTATAGATGGAACGGAAACCTACTTTTGATTCAGAATAGTTCAACTTTCGAATCCCATTTTCGAATGAAATGGTACTACCTGGTAATAATACTCCAGTTGCATCAGTTAATGGATAAGCTGTTCCATAAGCATCTTTCGATTGACTTTGCGTGTAATAGGCAATATTCTTCCAGTAACTTCTACTACTTGTCAACGAGCGTAAATTGACTCCAATCATGCTTTTTGTTTTTGACACATTGGCTACAAAAAGATTATTGAGTTCTATATCATATCGCACATTACTGGTGTCACGAGAAAATTTTTCGGGGTTGTAAAGCATTATAATGGACAATTTGTTTTTCGGATTAAGTTGCGTGGTTGATTTAAAAATAAAATCTTGGTAGCTAGCATAACCGGTGCTTTGTAAACCAATCAAGTTTAAAACAGTTTTAAAATCTTGAAAACGTGCGGAAACAAATAAACTTGTTTTTTTATGCAAATAACTTGGTCCGTCGTAATTGATCGTTGCTCCCATTAAATCAATCTGACCATCAATGGTTGGATTCAGCGGATTCCCCTCTTTGATATTCAATCCTAAATAGGAAGCACTTTTTCGCCCATATTGCGAACCAAATCCGCCACCTTGAAATTGTGCATTATCAATAACTCGTGGGGCAAAAATGCTGAATCGTGCACCATTTGGGTCGCTAAAACCACCTTTTCCATCTAGATGCCCCAAATCTGTTAGCGGGATATCATCAACAAAGTAAGCGTTTTCTCGAGTTCCTTGTCCCCTCACAGAGATCGCAGAATATTCACCCCCACTGCTAGATACGCCCGGAATCATTCCAATGGCTCGAAAAACATCTCCTTGTGCACCTGGATTCCGAGCTATTTCTTCTCGTGAAAAACTATAGCTTGAAACAGGTACCGTAGGATTATTTTCATATTTGAATGCTTTTACTTCAACTTCTGTAAGTGATATCCGAGCTTCGGTTATAGCAATTTCAATATAGGTTGCTTTTTTTCTGTAGACCTTGACTTCAGTGATCTCTTTTTTTTCATATCCGTAATAGTTAACTTCAAGAATGTACGTTCCTTCTTCAACCGTTTGTAAGCTAAAAACACCGATTGAGTCCGTAATGGCTACTTTTGTCGTGCCTTTGATAACGACTTGAACCCCTGGAATTGTTTGTTTAGTGGAGTTATCTATTACTTGACCCGTAATTTCACCAACCACCTGGGTTTGACTGAAACTAGTATTTGATAAAATAAGCAATGTCAAACATGCAATAAATTGTTTTAATGTTCTTGTAATCATAAATGAATTTTTAGTGATTACAAATGACAGAATTGTGTGTGCGAATCAGTATGCAAAAGAAGTGGAGTTGTTTGCAAATCTTGCGCTTTATTAAACCGATTCAATCAATTTAAAACAAGAATAGAAATTCACCTCATTATTCAACTGGTTCTATCGCTATATAAATTTCCCGTTCAATTGCTTCATAAGGAATTCTAAATGGACTAGACAGGATTTCAAAACCAGTTGATCGCGCAATTTTGTACCCACTTTTAGGAAGCCAAATTTCATAAAAGGCATGCAAGCTATGGAGCGTTTGCAGTGAATTTCCTGTAATTTTATAGGTTGCAAATTTCCCTTCATCCAATTGACATGAATTAATTCCTTTTGGAATTTTGCGATTCGGAACAACTGTTATTGCCGCTTGATACAATCCTTGATGTGGGTTGATCAATCCAATATATTGGGTACCGAACTCCAACAAATCATTCGTTTCTGCGAGTTGAGCAACTTTTTTATACGCTTCATGAATCTTGGTTGGGTCTGATAGAGGTGCATTAACAAAAATGAGTGGAGCCGTTGAAATCCGTTTTACTTGAACAGCTAAGTTCGTTTCCCAAAATTGAACATCATAATTACTCTGCAAGAATTCAATATCAACTGAGCTTTGTTGTTTTTTTGATTGATCAAATTGCCGAAGATCAATTTTTTCCTCTGGAGAAATTTTTCTGAATGCATCTGCCGAAACACCATAGTAGTTTTTAAATGCACGTGCGAAAGTTGCTCCAGAAGCAAAACCACTATCTAAAGCAATTTCAGTGATGGATCTGTATCGGTGTATAAATAAGGAATGTGCGGCATTTTCTAAGCGTAATCGGATGATGTATTGTTTGGGTGATTCACCGACAGCTTCTTTGAAGAGTTTTTGAAAATGAAATGGGGAATAATTGGCAATGGACGAAAGCGTCTGAAGGGTCAGTTCTTCATTCAGATTCGTTAAGATATAATGAATAACCGCAGCTATTTTTTTGTCGTTCGTATTCATTCAATTTGCCAAATAAGTGTTTAAAGATAAAGTAATTGTACAATAGTTGTCCGAGCTATTTTGAACAACTATTGAGACGACTCATTAAAAAAGTGTCAAACTAATGTAGGAATTGTTTGTTGATGAAACAGTTTCATACTCAACGGTAACATCCCAATAAACATCAATACTGAACCTATTGCCATCCAGTTTTCAACACCTGAAAAAATGAGAATGAGTGCATTTCCAATGATAAAAAGAAGTGAAGCCCATTTGGGAATAATCTGTGCGTGAAGTAACCCGAAACCCAAGACAATGTTTCCTATAAATACGAGGATACATAAGGCAAAGGAAACCATTAATATCCCCGTTAACTTAACAGTTCCCATTGGAATTGACAAAAATGCGCCCAATACACCAATAAAATAAACAGCTCCTATGATAGAAAGCATTAGACCCACGATTGAATGCCAAGGTGTTTTTTTGAACAACACAAACCCCAAGCACATTGATAGTCCGATGTATATCGGCATAGAAGCATAAATGAAATAATGAGGTAATAAGTAATAACGATCAACTTGTTCGGCACTCGAAGCTATTGTTAGTTCTGTTGTGGCATCTGATGCCTCCCATGTAAAATTGAAATTAAAAAATGAAGCAATACTTTCATGCGCAATAGCCCAACCTACAAATGATAAAATGGGTGCGACTAAAAGGGCAATACTTCCAATAATAAATACAGCTTTTTTAGCTGATCGGATGCGTTTTACGGCTTCTTGTTGAAGTAGATTCATCGTTCTTTCTTTTTAACAAAAGAAGGTCGATTGCGAGGTAATGGGTTTGCAAAAACCATGAACCTGTTTGCAAATCTTGCGATTTATAGAGATTTCATTTTAGATCTGAGTACCTAAATGCAATAATTCATTTTCAATTTGTTGGTTGAATAGCTCTTTATCATCAATTGAAAGCATCAATCCATCTACCGTTTTAGTGATTCCATAGAGCAATTCGAGCTTTGTTGGTTCGTTTAAATAGATGATTACATTGTGCGATTCTAGTTTGCCAAATAACGAAAAATGCTGCATTTTCAATGTTGCATCTTCTGGTTCATTAGAGGATAACACCACTTTTTTTATAGCGTTAAATGGAATAATTGCCGTTCCAAATAAACCGTTTTTTAACTCAAGTCCCTCTTTTGTAACAATGTGTGGACGATAACGCAGCGCATTGGCATGAGCAATAAGAAAAAGAATACCGTAAATACTCGTTGCAGTTAATAGCCAAGTAGTAATGAAACTCCATTGAATGAGTAATACATGGAGAGCAATCCCTTCCACGATCATCATAAAAATGAACGCCCAAATAAGTGCAATAGAACCAGTTGTTTTGTGGGAAGTAAATTCATTGGAAGACACTGAACTACGGTTCCATCTAAAAACATAAAAGAAGAGGGCAAACTCCGACCCAAATATTTTTCCTGTACGCCGATTTCCTAATAGTTTTATGGCAATTTGTTGGAATAAAACAAAGTGATCTAAGCGCGTATAATTGGGTGTTTTCCTTAACTCGATTAGCGTTTTACGGGTGAAATAGATGATGGAACCAACGACTGTAAATTCGAAAACAGGAACGATAAAGTAGCGCAATAGATTGAGGTGAAATTGTTCTGAAATCGGGATAATAAAATAAGCTGTAACGATTCCAATGGAAACAAAAAGTCCAATGACAGATTTGGGTATAGTTCTTCGCGATAACAAGAACAATGTCAGTGGAGCGATCAAAATCAAATCATAAGTGATTCCTGCATACAATTCTGGATGAACTTGTGCTAGATCGGAGAATGCCAATGCAATTGAAACAAGAATAATGAGAATTGATCCAGCAAAAGCGAGAACTGTTCGACGTGTTAATAGGGTTGTTTTCATGGTCTTTTCATTTAACGATTGAGGATTTTTTGAAAAGTCAATTCGCGAAAATATACCTGAATTGGATGATTAATAATCCCTATATTTTCACCTTATAAAGATACAAAAAATAGCCCCAAAAGAGAGGTGAAAATGTATGATTTACGGAGTGAATTTGCGTGTTTTTAGTGATTTGTTCAGAGCCCTTGAACTGAAACTAATCGCAAATCGTTCCTTTGTGTTCAGTATGTTCGTACAATTCTTCCAACTCTTCCAATTCCTTGAGCAATTCAGCAGAAGGAGGCGTGTTTGTTAAGGTCGATAAATCGGGTTGACCAGCATCTACCCAAGCGGTATACCAAATAGAACCTACACCAATAATTGCTTCCCGCATCCGACGCTCAATCATGCCATTTAAGCGCAAACTGTATTCGTCACAAAACGCTTTGGAATACACCTGCACAATCACTTGTCCGCGTTGTTCATAGCTGTATTTTTGATCGCTTGGAAATTCAGCTGTCAATTCTTTTTCAATGCTCAGAACAGAATCTACTCCTTGATTGGAAGCTTGTACGGCATCCCAAGCAAAATCGAGGATATTGGTGATGTATTTTCCTTTTCCAACAAAATAATCGTATTCCTCAGCATTGATTTCAACTACCCTACTTTCCCACAAACCGTGAATTCCACGTTGACCAGTCAGCTGACCGTTGTAATTTTCAGTCGTGTGGAGCGGAACATGTGCATCTCCAATGTAATGTCCAATGTCTGATGCATTTTTGAGAATAAGGTCTACATTTTTCGACTCAAATGCCTTTTGTAAGCGCATTTTCATTACATAAATATGCCAAGGCACAATGCCATAAGCCTGCAAGGTATCTTCAGTGAATTTTTCAACGGCATCGTACCAATTGCGTGGAACCGCTTCAAATGGATCTGCACCATTGACTGCGTAATGATCAATGTCAATATAATGACGTTGCGCCTCACCTTCAACAGCATACCTGCGTTTATCTGGATCAACAGCGTGTTCTGTAATGTATTCAATGTGTTCCTTAAAGAAGCCAAGCATTGCTGGAGGAAGCGTAAAAACGGCAATCCGATTGATGCGTTTATGTCCAAAAAATCCCCAGACTGCTGGTGGAATTGGTTGCGGATATACAGGAAGCGGTTTCGCTAATGCAACGAAAGGAAGTAGAAAAAGACCAACTAATAGTGTGGACTTATTCGTAGGAAAGTGATACCAATTTGCCATTTTTCAAAATCGGGATAACCCTTGTTTGATTGGGTGTCAGACAATACTTAATATCTTCATTCAGGTTCAAATTTTTCATCCGTTTTCGATGAGAACTCGATTTTAGATATCCCAAGTAATTATCCTTGGCAGAAAGGTACAAATATTTTGCTGCAATCGAAGAATCTTCCTCTGAAACAAAATTTCCGGTATTGATGAGGTATTCCGAAATAGCACCAGCGCAAATCGTATCTTCCAAGTTGAATTTATCTTGCCAACCTGAGCACAAACACAGTACATTTTTCTCTTGTTTGGAAAGCCATTCAGAAAGCGCATCCAAGTTAAGGAATGAACCGACAACCACAATTTCAGCATCTTTCGCAACATCCAATGATTTGGTACCATTGGTGGTCGTCAAAACAACATCTTTTCCACGAAATTCTTCACGCATATAACTAAATGGTGAATTCCCAAAATCAAATCCTTCAACGATTTGACCTTTACGTTCTGCACCTGCAAGAAACCCATTTTGTTTGTATTCCCAAGCTTCTTCAACAGTTGGAACTGGAATGATAGACGCAATTCCATTGTCAAATGCAGCGCAAATAGCCGATGTGGCGCGCAATACATCAATCACAACTACGATTTCGTATTCATCTTTATAGTAGCTGTATTCTCCAGGTGTAAAACACACCTCAACAAATTTTCGTGTTTCCATAAGTGGACGCGAAGGTAGGAAAAAACTGATTTATACAGCCGAATTTGATGCGGGTTTAAAAATTTTGGCATCAGCTACAAATGTTCCGAATGGAAGTAACGAAGCCAAGTAGGCCCAAAATTGATTGATCAACGACCATTTTTTCTCACGTGCAACAATAAATACAAACAGGATGTAAGCTATAAAGAGCATTCCATGAGCCATTCCAATTACATAATTCGGCCAGCCAATGTGCAACACATATTTGATAGGCATGGTGATCGCTAATAATAAATAAGAACAACCTTCTAGGAAGCTCAGTAAGCGTAAAATATTTATTGGGCTGGAGAAATTCATTGTCTTGAAATTGGAACTACAAAAATACATTAAATGGTGCTGATGGAGTGTATGCTTGAAAAACAGTTTTTATTCGACTCAATTTGTATTTTTAGAACGATAGCACACAACTCCCCTAATTGTCCTCTTAATTCTTCTGCTGTTGTGATTCGCTTTCAATTTGTATTTTTAGAACGATAGCACACAACATTAGATGTAGAAACCTTTAGCGAACTCTAGTTGTGATTCGCTTTCAATTTGTATTTTTAGAACGATAGCACACAACCAACAACAGGGGCTGTTACTGCTGACACCAGTTGTGATTCGCTTTCAATTTGTATTTTTAGAACGATAGCACACAACTTGATGGACCTACTATTTCCCCTCGTCATAGTTGTGATTCGCTTTCAATTTGTATTTTTAGAACGATAGCACACAACCATATACTGGAGCGCTTTCCATTCAAGTGAGTTGTGATTCGCTTTCAATTTGTATTTTTAGAACGATAGCACACAACTACACCGAGGAAGCGCAGAAGCTACTCGAGGTTGTGATTCGCTTTCAATTTGTATTTTTAGAACGATAGCACACAACCTATGGCGAGAGTTTAACAAGCTCGCCGTTGTTGTGATTCGCTTTCAATTTGTATTTTTAGAACGATAGCACACAACAAATGACCGTTGATAAAGGGCGTTTATTCAGTTGTGATTCGCTTTCAATTTGTATTTTTAGAACGATAGCACACAACCGAAAGTGTCCTCGGGATTTGTCTTCTCTAGTTGTGATTCGCTTTCAATTTGTATTTTTAGAACGATAGCACACAACCTGGCTCAACTCGCTCAAATTGCGGGTGCTGTTGTGATTCGCTTTCAATTTGTATTTTTAGAACGATAGCACACAACCTCAACGATGCGCCAGCCATCCCAAGCTATGTTGTGATTCGCTTTCAATTTGTATTTTTAGAACGATAGCACACAACTTATTTTT
>JAYSRF010000032.1:0-5193 GCA_043721195.1 Fluviicola sp.
ATGTTCAGGTGGAATTATCGGAATGGGTGAAGCCATTGAAGATCGTATGGGATTGTTGATGAGTTACATGGAGATGGAAACACCTCCCAATTCTATTCCAATCAATGCACTCGTAGCAGTTGAAGGTACTCCTATGGAAAACCAAAAACCGATTGAACAATGGGAAATGATTCGTATGGTTGCAACTACTCGTATCGCATTCCCTGAATCAGTTGTACGATTATCAGCTGGGAGAACAAAAATGACCATGGAAGGTCAAGCTTTGTGCTTTATGGCAGGAGCAGGTTCCATTTTCGCTGGAGATAAGTTATTGACAACTCCGAATCCAGAATTTAATGAAGATAAAGAAATGTTTGCGATTCTTGGATTGATTCCGAAAGAAGCGTTTGCCGAAGGTGAAAAACCAGTTTCAATGCCAGATCCAATCATTGAAGCACGAAAAGAGAAAGAAGCTCAACGTGCAATGGAATTGGCTGCAGCAAGAAAGCAACCTGATTTTGAACCACGAAAAGTAATTGTTCAGGAGTAAATCCTGATGAACGATATGAATGCACGATTTCTAGCGAAATTAGCTGAACGAAAAGAAAAAGGGAGTTTGCGCTCCCTTTCGTTGTTTGATGGCATGGTTGATTTTTGCTCGAATGATTATTTAAGTATCGCACAAACAACCAAACAGACAGCCATTTTTACAGGTAGTACAGGTTCTCGTTTGATCTCAGGAAACTCAATAGGTGCTGTTGAAGCGGAATCTTACTTAGCCGATTTTTTTCAATCTGAGGCAGCGTTGGTTTTTAATTCTGGCTATGACGCAAATCTAGGATTGTTTTCGTCTGTACCTCAAAAAGGTGATACCGTTTTGTATGACGAATTGATTCATGCTTCAGTTCGAGATGGCATTCGTTTGAGTCATGCAAAAGCCTATTCGTTTCGCCACAATGATTTGTTGGATCTTCAAAAGAAATTTGAACTGGTGAAAGAAGGAACGGTATTCGTAGCCGTTGAATCACTGTATTCGATGGACGGTGATTTCGCACCTCTTCGTGAACTAACTGATTTATGTGAGCAGAATAACGCGTTATTGATTGTCGACGAAGCCCATGCCGCTGGAGTTTTTGGAACAGAAGGCCGTGGATTAATGGAGCAAGAACAATTACATCATCGTTGCTTTGCTCGTTTGATAACCTTTGGTAAAGCATATGGAACACATGGAGCAGTTATCTTAGGAAGTCATCAACTTCGCGAATACTTGTATAATTTTGCTCGATCATTTATTTATACCACTGCATTACCAGAAGCACAATACCATCATATTGTTCAGAATGTTGAGAAGACTCGCTTTTCCACATCTCGAAATGTTCTGCTAGATAAGATCTTCTTATTTCGTACTTTGATGAAAGATCAACACCTAATCAGCGACCCACTTTCACCAATACAAATAGTGCCAATTGATTCACTAAGTCATTGTTTAATGCTTACGCAAAAGCTTCAAAACAACCAATTTGCAGTGAAAGCCATTTTACCTCCGACCGTACCAGAAGGTGGTCAACGTTTGCGGATTTGCATACATGCGCATAATACAGAAGCTGAAATAGAATCTTTCGTTCAACTATTATTGCAGTAGATTTTAATTCAAAAAAGTACACTTTCCAGGTCACCTTTGATCGATTTTTTACGTTATCATTTAAGTAATGATCAGTTGTTGAAACTAGTTTGTTCCTTTTTTAAACAAAATGAGCTGATGAGACAACCTTTTTGTTTTTTGTTGATACTTATAAAAAACGCGTTCGTTACTAATTGAATGGATGCATGTTATACTAAATACGTTGAAAATGAAAAAAATCAAAATTCGCAAGAGCCAGAAGAACCCTTTTTTGAAAATTAGAATTTTACTGATTTTAGTAGTGGGAGGTTATTCGCCTTTCTTTTTTGGTCAACATGATCACGATCATAAACAGGATGTTTCGGCTCATTCGAGTCAACAAGCAGTAATCATTGAAAACAAAGGACAGTGGGGGAATGAATTGGATGGGTATGCTGGATTGTCAGCAGGTTCAGTTTATTTTCAAGCCAATAAACTGCATTTCGATTTGTATAATTCTTCAGAATTGCTCGAGCTTTCTGAAAAATTACACGCATCAAAAACGGGCATTTATGGGAATGATATTCAATCGATGGTGTTGCACAAACATTATTACCAATTAGAATTAGTGGGAGCAAATCCAAATGCTGAACGCACTTTTAGCCAAGATAAACAAGGTGTTTGTAATTTTTTTTTAGGCGATAAAAGTACTTGGCGATCCAATGTAAAACGATTTGGTGAATTGAGTTATAAAGCTATTTATCCAGGAATAGATGTTATTTATAAAATGAATGAATCGGAATTGAAGTACGATTTTGTCGTTGCAAGCCAAAGCGATGCGTCTGCCATTCAATTGCGCTATTCATTTACGGATGCTTTGCGCATTGAGAAAGGGCAATTGGTCATCGTAACATCTATTGGTGAGCAACGAGAGTTCATTCCGCTGGCTTATCAAGATATTCGGGGAAAACGTTTAGTTGTTCCATGTGAATATCAATTGGACAATAACGTTGTTTCATTTGTTTTCCCAAAAGGATATAATCATGATTTCCCTTTGGTGATTGATCCACAACTCATCGCATCAACAAATAGTGGTTCTACAACAACCATTTATGGGCATACAGCAACTTATGACGAACAAGGAAATATATTTGTTGGTGGAAATGGGTTTTCGCCAGGAGGTTTGCCAATTACTGCTGGAGCGTATCAATCTACTTATGGCGGCGGCGGTAGTGATATGGCTATTAATAAATACAATTCTGATGGAACACAATTGCTTTTTTCGACTTTTTTAGGTGGAAATGGTGATGATTTACCACACAGTATGATTACAGATTTGGCTGGAAACTTATATGTTTTAGGATCAACGAATTCTTCTAACTTCCCCACAACTGCAAGTTGCGTTCAAGCAACTTTTGGAGGTGGTTCTACTGATATCACAGTGAGTCGTTTTTCAACGGATGGAACTAGTCTAATAGCAAGCACATATTTGGGTGGTAATCAACAGGATGGAATTAATAATATTGCGTATAATTACGGTGATACGTATCGTGGTGAAATTAATCTTGCAACAAATGGAGATATTTTGGTAGCTAGTTTTTCCAATTCGAGTAATTTTCCTGTTACAGCGAGTGCTTTTCAAACAACTCATGGTGGAGTTCAGGATGGAATTGTAGCCCGATTAAATCCAACAATGACAACGCCTACCTTTATTTCTTTTATAGGTGGTTCTGCAGATGATAATGCGTATGGAATTGTAAATGCACCAGATGGAACTATTTATGTCTCAGGATCTGTTGGAACAGGTGTGTTTACATTCCCTGGAACACCTTCAAATGCTGTTTTTTCGAATACATCAAATGACGGTTATGTGATTCGTTTGGCTGCAAATGGACAAACATTGGTGAACGGAACGTATGTTGGTACTGCCGCAAGTGGTTATTCTCAGGCCTTTTTTGTGCAACTCGATTCAGATTCTGATGTGGAGATTGTTGTTCAATCTGCGAATGGTATAGCTTCAAGTCCTGGTAAATATCAAGGAAGTGGAACAACTACTTCCATCATTAAATATACAGCAGATTTAAGCACGCGTGATTGGGTCAGTTCCATTGCAGGTATGTCTCCATCGGCGTTTTTAGTTGATAATTGTGATCGCATTTACCTTTCTGGTCATGGATTAACGGGGAATTATGAAGTAACAGCAAATGCGCTTTATGCTACGAATCAAGGGTTTTATTTGTTTTCGCTCGATGCTGAGGCAGTTACCTTGTTGTACGGTACTTATTTTGGTAATGGAGGTTCGCACGTTGATGGAGGTACTTCACGATTCGATAAAAATGGAATCATTTATCAAGCAACTTGTTCAGCTGGAACTTTCCCCGCTGGTCCTAGTGGAAGTTATTCAGCAAATAATAATAATGGCAGTTATGATATGACCGTCTTTAAAATTGATTTTGAACCAAATCCAACGCCGTTTATTTTGCCTGATCAAGATATTTTTGTGTGTGAAGCATTGCCACAAACAGTGAACTTTGAAGGTACAACAGCTAGTAATGTAACGCATCATTGGTGGTTTCACGATGGATCAACCTCAGCATTGCAAGATCCAACATTTACGTATACTGCTTATGGTGATTTCGAAGTGGATTATTTCCCTGAATTTACAGAAGGCTGTAGTGTTTCAGACACAGTTCATGCGATTGTACACGTCATTGAAACGGAGCCATTAGTATTGGATTATTTGTTCACCCAAGGTTCTTGTAATGACACGCTTTTTATCCAATTGGATTTCACTGGTACAGCTGATTCTGTTTCGTGGAATATGGGCAATGGACAGCTTTTTAACCATCAGGACTTGATCAATTATTATTATGTAACTCCAGGACAGTATATTATAACGCTTTATGCTGAAGATACAGTCTGTAATCGCAATGCAACAGAGACCATTACCTTGAACCACGATGGGCACCAGGGTGCAGGAGAGTTATTTATGCCAAATGTGTTTAGTTGTAATGGTGATGGTACGAATGATACATATCAAATTTCTTCCATTGGCTATAGTTCTACTGAAGTTTTTGCTGATCTTGAATACTATTCGATACAAATTGTAAATCGTTGGGGAAATCCTGTGTTTGAAAGCACGCCAACTGATCCACAAACATGGAGCTGGGGTGGAAAGGTCAATGGAAACAAAGTTGAGGAAGGTGTTTATTTCTATTTGGTGAAGTACAAAACGGTTTGTATGGAGGAGGAAATCGAAAAACAAGGCTTTGTACAAGTTGTTCGATAAACTAATTCAATATTAGCATAAGACACTGAAATGATTTGGTATATAGCTGTTTATCATGTGTAGTGGGCTTCCATTTTGATTTAACGAGAATTGAATTAGCAGGATGACGCCTTTTGAACGGAAAAAGTGAAATGCAGTGGAATGCGGAAGAGCAAGCACTGCTTGTGAAGGATGAGGAAGCCCGCCGCGGCGGGATCACCGAAGTGGTCGCAATTCCACAAATGGAACGCATTGACGGACAAACAGCGTCGAGTTTTCTTTTGCTTACTTTTCTTTTGCGGAAAGAGAATTGGCTACAATTCGAAGTCCAAGCGTCAGCGCAGGT
>JAYSRF010000033.1:0-45130 GCA_043721195.1 Fluviicola sp.
TTTTAGAGAGGAACAATATTGTTATAAGACACCGTCACTATTGTTCTAGACAGCGGCAGAATCGTTTTAGAGACAGACAGAATGGTTTTAGAGAGGAACAATATTGTTATAAGGCACTGTCACTATTGTTTTAGGAACTGTCACGATCGTTATTTCTGCGCGCAGTATGGTATAATTGAAATAACGAATTGTCAACTGATTTTTTAGGCAGAAAAATAAGATGCGTTTATCGTGAAAGCGGGGAGTACCGTTTCCACCATTTTTTTTCGGATTTTCTGTTTCTAGCGTCACATTCATAAGTCAACAATTTCGTGTCAAGGTGAAGTGAGAAATGAATCCATTCTTCCCGTTGCTTGATGGAATAATCAAATGAAAGACCAGTTACAACGTTATTCTCTAGTTTCAGGTCTTTTAATTGTTCCATTGAGATGCTTTCACTGATCCAATACTCACCAGTTGGTTCAACTAGTATAAGTTCCGTTTGATTGTGTAAAACAAAACGTCCATCAGCGGTTTTGAAAACTTGGGAGCAATTCGTCCCAAAAACAGAAATCGGTGTTGTTTGATCGGGATTCATGATATAACAGATTCCATAGGCAATAACCAACAAATGAGGAGAGTCATTCAATTCATGGATTTCTTTCAAATTCGATTGGCCTGGAAAGAAATTCGCAACCCATTCTGAACCATCTGATTTATAGAGCCGAACAGGAAAACCTTCAGCGTAAAATACTGTTTCGTCTTCTGAAATCGAGATGGCCATAGTACCGTACGGTGGCAATCCATCTAGAATTTGATAGCACTTTGTCCTGTTCACCCTTATTTTTTAAAAAATTTAAAACCTATCATTCATTTGAAGCAATTGGACACATTGATCTTATGTTCTAACTGCTTTAGGGTTATTTTTATTTACCAATTGAATGCAAAGTAATGGAATAATTTTTCTTTTTAAGGATCATATCATACGAATAGCGTTTCTTCTGAATCACATCACCTTTTTGAATGCGTTGAATGTCTTTTTGATGAAAGATCCCTTTCGTTTCTAGACCCAATGTTTCCTCCAGAACATCCATTTCGTGCAAATAAACGACTGACGATTCCACTTTTTCTACAACCCAATTTCTTCCTTCCATGGTATAAAATGGGTTATCTAAATCTTTGCGAGAATGACAAGCTAGGAAGAGTAAGCAAAATAAAGTGATTACAATTAGGTGTCGTTTGCGAGTCATTTTTCTGTGTTATTTGACATGAATGTTCTATCGGCTACTTCAACCGTTTTGTTATAAAATTCTCCTCCTCCAAATCGTAAAAAGTGCCACTGCCTGAGAAACCGATTTTCTTCGTATTGGTAAAGATTTGCAGAATTGTATCTGAATAATAGAGTTTGATTCGATCCCAACCAGCTCCTTTCCAAGGCTCAGGATCGTTGGCATTTTTGATTTCATCCATTGCAAACCTTAAAGCTCGTTTATCGCTAATAACAAAGAGTGGTGTTTCTTCGTACCCAAAACCTGCATCTTCCAAGTGTTTGTAATATTCCAATTTGAATGGGATGCCCAGTTGGTCAATGTGCTCTTGATTCTCTAATATTGACTTGTTTCCAAAGCAGCTTGCAAGGAAAAAAGGGAGAAAAAGAAGTGGGAGGAGTTTGAGCATCATATTCCTGTAATTCATTCCATCATCACAGTAAACCTACCTAAAAATACCAACAATTCAAACAATCACTTCCATTCCTCAAAACCCATTCGTTGATCCCAATTGAACGAAACAGACAATCAATTGTAAGAACACCTATCACTCACAAAAACACAACAGTATGAAACGTTTAATACTTCCCATCGTCCTTTGTTGCCTGACGCACATCGCCTTTTCGCAATCCATTAGTGGGAACCTCAATTCTGAAAGCAGCAAAAGTGCATTGGGATACGGAAATGTGGATATTTACCAAGGTGATAAATTGGTGGCCTCCGTTTTGACTGATCGCGCAGGAAATTTTAATGTGGCTTTGGATACTGGTTTGTACCGTTGTGTTGTGAATTATACTGGTTTTGAATCTGTCACAAAGGAAATTCATGTAAAAGCAGATGAACGAGCTGATTTTTCAATAAAAGAGGATGCAAGTAAGCCTAAACGAGCTGAGAAAGCTGCAAGTGGGTCTTCTCCAATGTTGGAAGAAGTACGAATCATTGAAAAACGTTCCTTTGGCAAAACTGCTACGTCTAGTGGTTCACATTACTCGACCCCTGTTGTTGTTGATTCAGATGCATCTGAAATGGACTATGAAGTTTACTTTGACGAAGGAAAACCTAAAATGAATGGCACGAGTGGCGCATTAACAGCTGGTGAAGTGAACGACTTCTCCAAATGGACCATGTGGCAAGACATTGTTGCAACGGAATTGAGTAAGTTTCAAACTACGTGGAACATCGCTCCAAAAGGTCGTTATACGATTGAATTGCATAGTAAAAGTGGTATTCCACTCGCTGATGCCTTGGTGTATTTGAAACAACGCAATGGAACGCTCATCTTCACTGCACGAACGGATAATACAGGGAAAGCAGAATTGTGGTTGACGATCAAAAATGAAAATCCTGTTGTTGCTGGCGGACTCATGATGGAAGTGGAATACAATGGTCAAAAAACGCGTATCAACGATGTAAAACCATTTGAGAAAACCGTCAATCACTTGGTCATGGATGTGACATGCGAACAAAGTGAAAATGTTGATATCGCTTTTGTGGTTGATGCTACTGGATCGATGGGTGATGAATTGAGTTACCTGCAAGCAGAAATGAACGATATTATTTTTCAATCGAAACAAATCAGTTCGAAACTCAATTTTCAATTTGCCAATGTGTTTTACCGTGATTTAGGCGCGAATGAAGTCTATACCACCAGAACCATGAATTTTAATCGCATTTTATCTGAATCGGTGAATTACATTTCAGATCAATCAGCTGGCGGTGGTGGCGATACACCTGAAGCGGTTGAAATTGCCTTGGATTCTGCCATAAATGGACTTGCATGGAGCAAAAACGCACGAACACGCATCATCTTCCTCATTCTCGATGCTGCTCCACACAATACACCTGAAATTCAAGCGAAATTGCAACGACTAATTGCCCAAGCTGCCGAAAAAGGAATTCGCATTGTACCAATTGGAGCCAGTGGCATTGATAAAAGCACGGAATACTTGATGAGAACTCTTGCTTTGGGAACCAACGGAACCTATACCTTTCTTACCGATCACAGTGGAATTGGAAATGCGCACATTGCACCAAGTACGGACAAATTTGATGTTGAAACACTCAATAACTTGATGGTACGCATCTTAAAAAGCTATACCTACATGCCAGATTGTGATCAACAATTGCCCGATTTACAATTGAATTATCCGGATTCTCTGGTTGTATATCCAGTTCCTCCACTATTGGTTGATACGGTTGGAAACGTCGTGGTAACCAATCCAATTGATTCTCCACGTGATTCAATCACCGTAAAATGGAATTATTATCCGAACCCAACGAACGGGATTGTAAACATTGTTGCAGATATTGATATCACTGAATTGTACATCACAGACCTCAGCGGAAAGGTGTTACAAATTCTGACAAATCTTGAAAAAGATCGTGTTATTCAGGTAGATTTAAGCGAATATGCAACGGGGATTTACCTCATCCGATATCCGAATGGAAAAACATGGGTGAGCGGTAAAATTGTGTTGCAACGAACATCATAGATTTAGTTATTTTAATTGTTGGTGTGCGATTAATCGCGCACCAACAATTAAAATAACTAAATGATTACAAATTTTCGAAAAAATCATTCCCTTTATCATCTATTATAATAAATGCAGGTGGAAAATTCCATTTAATCTGCTCACCTAAGACAAAATCCATCGATAAAAAAATCTAGCGAATTAATTAAACCTTTCCAGCAGTATTCTAACCTAGCCATTCCTATTTTCGAGTTCGATTCAGTCATTTCGCCTTATTTTAGCATTTTCTTGTACAAATGTTAAGGTGAAATGTAACTTTTCACCGAGTTGTCACACTTAACTGATGAACACCTTGTTTCTACAATAGCATGACGAAAACAAAACAAGCAATTTTCCTCGAACTCTATGAACCGATTCATGATCGATTCGAACGCTTCTGCAGAGCACGAGTTTATGGGAATATGGAATTTCGGGATTTAATGAACGATACCTTGCTTGTTGCATTTGAAAAGTTTGACACCTTGAAATCAACTGACGCTTTTCTTTCATTTCTATTCGGGATCAGCGTGCGTGTTTTAGCAAATTACAATCAAAAAAAGCGAGAAGATCGATTCGAAAAAACAACAGAAACATTCCTGATTCAAGATGAAAATGCCAATACTCAACAAGATGCAGATGTGCATTTTTTATACCAGGCTTTGGCAACTTTAACAGATGATCAACGGGAAAGTATCTTACTCTTTGAAATTTCAGGTTTCAGCATCAAAGAAATCTCCCAACTACAAAACGCTTCTGAATCTGCAGTAAAGCAGCGTTTAAAGCGAGGTAGAGAAAAACTTACTGAAATTTTGACGTTTGAATCTACATTAAAAACAGGGGAGATGCATCATGGATAAACAATCAACGTTAGACGCTTTATTTAAAAAAGCCCAAGAGCAACCTACTGTCGCTTCTTTTGGAGAAACAAAGGAACGTTTTTTAACCACTTTGACAGCTCAAACAACTAAGCCAAGTGGAACAAAGACAGTTCGATTTTTTAATCTAAAAAACGGAATCATTATGACAACATTACTCAGTATACTAGCACTAACATCTTTCTTCCTATTAACAGAAAAAGAAACTGGATTCCCCAACCAGAATCAGTCAGTTCAAGTAAAAAAAGTAACGGACTCAAAGTTAATCCTAGTCAGTAAAAAAAGTGTTCATTTCACTGATTTAAAACTGCACTTAAAGAGTCCATTAACTGGAAATCAATTGAATTCAACAACACGATTTTCCGATTTTGCTGAACAGGAAATTCTTGAAAACTTAGTAAATCAAGTTATTGAGACAATTCTACCTATTAATAAACAAGTTCTTCTAAAAAAGGATGATGACACATATGTATTCCCAAAATTAACACCAGAAGAAATCAGTGCCAACCACAAACAGAAAAAAGAACTGGTGAAAGCACTAGCTAAATTTGATAAAAAGGTCTACGCATATATTCCATCTGGAACGTTTGAGTATGGTGCAAAACAGGAATCTATTCAGGCTTTCTATATGGGGAAAACAGAAGTAACAAATCTGGAATACCGTACTTTTTTATTTGATTTGCTCATTCAAGATAGAAAAGATGAGTTTCTAATCGCGAAACCAGATCAAACACAATGGGTACAAAAATATGGTGAAGGAATGAAACCTATGGAAGAACTCTACTTCTGGCATCCTGTATACAACAATTATCCAGCAGTGAACATGAGTCGTGCTGGGGCAGAGCTTTATTGTAAATGGTTGACACAAGAAGTCTTCAAGTATGTTGGGGAAAAAAAACAAGCCAACTACAATGATTTACGTATCCCAGGAAGAACTGAGTGGATATATGCAGCATCTAGCTTAGGGAAAAACAAGCCCTATCCTTGGGCTGAAACGTCTGTGAAAGGTAGCACAGGATCCTATTTAGCTAATTTTCAACCTGCAAAAGACAGTCTTATGATTGATGGAGCATTTCATACCGCTCCTGTAAATTCATATGATCCAACCGAATTAGGTCTGTATTGTGTGAGTGGCAATGTCGCTGAAATGGTCTACAACTCACCTAATTCGCGTCAACAACCTGGTACATCAGGTGGCGATTGGATGAGTGATGCTTCTGAAATAAAAATAGTCAGCGAAGATCCTAACAAACCTCTTGAAGATCCATATAGTGGATTGATAACTGGAGATCCCAATGTAGGATTCAGGGTTGTTATGACTTATCTGAGAATGAATTGATATGTGTAAACCTGTAGGCTCGCGATGCATCGCGAGCCTACAGGTTTACAGGGTGCGCGATTAATCGCGCACCAACAATTAAAATAATAATGATTACAAATTTTCGAAAAAATCATTCCCTTTATCATCAGTAATGATAAATGCAGGGAAATCCTTGATGGTAATTTTGCGAACGGCTTCCATACCCATTTCTTCGAAATCAATCACTTCAACTGACAAGATGTTTTCTTTCGCTAAAATAGCAGCTGGACCGCCAATTGATCCAAGGTAAAAACCGCCATATTTATTACAGGCATTGGTCACGTCTTTGGAACGATTCCCTTTTGCGAGCATGATCATACTTCCACCCAGACTTTGAAATAAATCTACATAAGAATCCATACGACCTGCTGTTGTAGGACCAAAACTTCCTGATGGCATTCCTTCTGGCGTTTTTGCTGGACCTGCATAATACACAGGATGATTTTTAAAGTATTCTGGCATCGGTTGACCGCTATCAATCAATTCTTTGATCTTCGCATGTGCCATATCGCGTGCAACGATCAAGGTTCCATTCAGTTTTAAACGCGTTTTGATCGGATATTTTGACAATTCTGCCAAAACTTCGCTCATTGGACGATCTAAATCAATGGAAACTGGTGGCTCCAATTGCGGTGGCATTTCAGGTAAAAAACGACGTGGATTTTGTTCTAATTGTTCTAAGAAAATACCGTCTTTCGTGATTTTTGCTTTGATATTACGATCGGCAGAGCAAGAAACACCCAAACCAACTGGACAAGAAGCTGCGTGACGAGGCAAACGAATTACACGTACATCGTGGGTAAAGTATTTTCCGCCAAACTGTGCGCCAATTGTACTTTCTTGACAAATACGGTTGACACGTTTTTCCCATTCCAAATCGCGAAATGCCTGACCGCCCATGTTTCCTTCAGTAGGCAATTCATCAAAATAACCAGCTGATGCTTTTTTGACAGCCGATAAATTTGCTTCAGCAGAAGTGCCACCAATGACCAGAGCTAAATGGTAAGGCGGACAAGCTGACGTTCCTAAATCCATGATTTTTTCACGGACGAATGCCTCTAATGATTGCTCATTGAGTAATGATTTTGTTTTTTGGTATAAAAAGGATTTATTAGCAGAACCACCACCTTTTGCCATGAATAAAAATTCGTATTTCGCTCCTTGACCAGCATATAAATCGATCTGAGCTGGTAAGTTGGTTGCAGAATTTTTCTCCTCAAACATATTCAACGCAACTACTTGCGAAAATCGGAGGTTTTTTTCCTGGTAGGTATTGTAAATTCCTTTTGATAGATATTCTGCGTCATTGACACCTGTGTACACATCTTCGCCTTTTTTACCAATGACAATAGCTGTTCCTGTATCTTGGCAAGAAGGCAATTGTCCTTCACCAGCAATGGTGGCATTTTGCAACAAGTTATATGCAACAAAACGATCATTATCTGTAGCTTCTGGATCTTCCAAGATTGCTTTCAATTTTGCCAAATGAGTTGCACGTAAGTAAAACGATACATCACTCAAGGCTTCTTGAGCAAGTAGTTCCAATCCTTTTGGATCGATGTTTAAAACTTCACGACTTCCAACTTTTTCGATGGAGACAAAATCACTGGTGATCTTGCGGTATTCTGTCGTGTCTTTAAGAATTGGATACGGATTCTGGTATGAAAATTCTGCCATTGTTCTGTTTTTTGAAGTGTTCAAAGTTACATAAATTACTGGTGTACTTTCTATGGATTTAGTAACCTCATTCGATCAACTACACGATTAAATGATCAAGCATCAAATCAATCTCAATCAGTAATGGAAAAGAAAGCAGCTGAAATAAATACAATAAAGCAATTCAGCATTCGTTCATACTTTAAAACAGAAAAACACGAGTCATCAAAATGAACCAATCGAGCAATCTTATTGGATGTTTCTTAAAAGAAAATGAATTAATTCTAACTGCTTACCAATAAAAAGATCGACTTTTGTACATTGACTTAAACCAATACGCATAGCATGAAACAATTTACACTACTCTATTTTTTGCTTTTTACGGCTATTACCTTCGCCCAATCAAATTACACAGGTTATTCAACAGACAATGCAAACGGGTATACGGGTTCTTATATTCAACCAGCATCTATCGTAAATTCTGTCAATAAATTTTCCATCACCTCCTCCTTTTCAAGTTTGAAAACGAATAATTACCAAGGACGAAATGGAAGTCCTTTGAGTCTTGGTTTTGGAAATGAGGTAACCAAATACAAAGATCATTTTTCAAAAGGCTATGAAGCTCGCAATAACTCCATTGATGTGTTAGGGGTTCATTTTGAAATCAACCACAACAATGCGATAGGGTATAGTTTTAGAATTCGCCAATTTTCGAATGTTAGTGGATTGCCGAATGAATTGACACTCGCTGATGATCAAAATTTCAAAACAAATATAGCCAACACTCCTTACGCTTTCAAAAATTTGAGTGTTTCGCAATTCATTTACAACGAACACCGCTTTAACTATGCACGTGTTTTGCTCAACACAGGTGATCGCCTCTTAAAAGTGGGCGCAGCTTTTAAATTCATTAATGGGATTGATGCGGTGTTCCTTCATGCAGACGAAGGTTCCTTACAATTTGATCAAACAACGGGGAAATTCATCGATTTCAATGGAACCAATTTTGAATATGGTAAAGCTGAAAAGAAAAACGCATTTACCTCTCGCCAATTAGGTGTTGGATTTGATCTTGGAGCTGTTTATGAATTTCGTCCAGAACACGATGATTATTATTACGACATGGATGGCAAAACACATATTGAGCGTTTCAATGATACTAAATACAAATTCAAAATAGGTGCTTCACTTACGGATATTGGAAGGGTACGTTTTTCAAAAGACCCAACTAGTTTCAATTTCAAAGCTGGTACTACTGCTTTCGACATTACAAAATTGTACGAATTAGGTGCAAATAGTATTGATTTTAATAGTCCTAGTGTTTTTAAAAGCTTCGACAGCCTTTCTGCACAAGGTGTAAAATCGACAGATCAGTCTGAAAAGTTTAATATGAATTTGCCCACTTCACTCAACTTGCAGTTTGATTACCATTTTATCAAAAACATCTATTTCAACTATACAGGAACATTTGCGTTAAAATCAAATGGTGATCCTTCGAAATCCTACAATAGAGGGATTCATACGGTAACTGCTCGTATTGAAAAATACAATTGGAGTATCATGGCACCTATTTCATTGCAGCGAAATGGAACATTTAATATCGGATTTGCTGCCAGATATGGATTTAAAAAACTCCCCTTTCAACTATTTGCGGGTGCCCATAATATCAATAATGCCTTTGGAGCTCGTGCACGTTTCTCACGCAATTTCTATATCGGAATTATCATTGCGAAACGTTATTCAGTTCCATCTGATGTAGATAAAGATCTCATTTCAGACGAATTTGATGAATGTAAATACGATCCAGGATCAGCGAAATTGAAAGGTTGTCCTGATAGCGATGGCGATGGTATTCCTGACAAAATTGACTACTGTATCTATTCTCCTGGCCCGAAAGAAAAAAATGGTTGTCCTGATTCTGATAAAGATGGCATCATTGATTTGGATGACCAATGTCCAGATCAACCTGGTCTTGCTATTCATTATGGTTGTCCAGATCGTGATATGGATGGTGTGATTGATGTTGCTGACAGATGCCCAGATGTTCCAGGTATCGAATTGAACAATGGTTGTCCGTTTGAGAATCAAGGATGTTGCTCAGACAATGATGGCGATGGCATTTCTAATGCTGTAGATAAATGCCCTGAGGTTTCTGGTTCTGTTTACAACAATGGTTGTCCAATTGATTCAACGAACTTGAATAAAATTGACTTAAACAAGCAAAAAGAGACCATTGATCCGAATCATACCAATCAGAAAGTGGATGAAATAAACAAACAACATCCAAAAGTTGAAGCGCAAGACGGCGAAAAAATCACGAAAATGATTGACCGTGAAGATGAAGTGGAAAGTTTGAATATCTATTTTAATGTGGATGATGCAACGGTTAGTCAAGAATACGATGAAAAAATTCGTGCATTGGCCTTGAAGTATGATTTCTCTCCAAATAGCAAATATCGTATGGTATTGATCGGTCATACGGATAATGACGGTTCAGACAATTATAATTTAATCCTTTCAAAAAAACGTGCCGAGGTAGTTCGCCGAAAATTTGAAGGTAATAAAGTCGATTATGATTTAATCAAGGTGTACTATTTTGGTGAAAATCGACCAATGAAATCCAATGAAAATGATGAAAACAAACACTTTAACCGTCGAGTTGAAATCATTATTATGAAAGTGGGGTAATCGGTAAAACGACTATCTTGAATAGGAAATCAAAGTGGTTTTCTAAAAAGCCTCATCATTGAGTCATCCTTTGAGGTGGATTAAAAATTGATAAAATGCAAGGCGTTGAGGAGGAGATATTGGGAGTTTACTTAAGTAAATGACCAATGTCGATTTCCGAAAATAACGTAGCAGTTTATTACTTTTTAGACACCTTCTTTTTGTTTTCAAATGCTTAACTTTGATCATGCATTTTATCCGTCAGTTTTTTGGTTTTTTGTTGATTATTCCAGTGAAAATCTATCAGTGGATTATCAGCCCCATTCTACCAAATAGTTGTCGTTACGATCCTACCTGTTCAGCCTACATGATTGAAGCAATCAACGTTCACGGTCCGTTAAAAGGTTTGTGGTTGGGAACTCGGCGCATTGGTCGTTGTCATCCGTGGGGCGGACATGGTTATGATCCTGTTCCTGAAAAGAAATCATGCACCAAACATTGAAATGGATAAGTAGCTATCTCAGCAAAGAAACAGATCCAACATCGATCTTTTTTTTATCCGAATACTTCGATTTAAATTGTAATTTCCAAGTGTACACTCCTTCTTTGCAGTATTTCCCGGCATAGGTTCCGTCCCATCCTACTTTCGAATCATGGGATACAAACAACAACTCTCCCCATCTGTCATAGATTTCCAATTCATACGATGTAAGATCAATCCCAAATGTTATGATGGGTAGAAAAATGTTATTGAATTCATTACCATCAGGAGTAAAAGCATTTGGTACATAATAGAGAAAATCCTCTAAAATGGTTATTTGAACAGGAATTTCAACAAGACAGCCGTTCTCACTAACTGTTTCTAAAATAACTGTATAGCTATTCGGTATTTCACTGAATAAATGCGTAAAATTCAATTGATTGGAAAGTTCCACATCATCTAGTAACCAACTAATACTTCCAGTCGTATTCGTTCCAAATGTCACTTCTGGATTGCTATTGTAAACAACAGAAGGAGTTGCCCACGCATGGATTGATGACGTTTCGAAAACAGTTACCTGCGTCTCTATACTTTCGAAACAACCATTTACCTCTCCGACTATAGTGTACGTTTGCGTAGTTGGCGGAGAAGCAATAACAGTTGGACCGTTTGCTGTATTAAGGTAAGAACTCGGAGACCAGGTAAAGGAATCGGCACCCTGAGCTTCTAATACAGCTTCCTGACCAGGACATATTTCCGCAGCGTTCGCCTGAATTTCAAAATCTGGGACAACCACAACCTGAGTTGTTGCTTCACCGTAACAACCATTCGCTGTAGTTCCGCTTACTGTATAGGTTACATCTTGATCTGGATAAGAAAAAACAGTTTGCCCCGTTGTTGTGTTCAATCCATTTGGTGGAGACCATGTGTAATTACTCAAACCTGTAGCGACTAGTTCAAGTGAATCATTTAAAGGATTTCCTAAACAGATATTCCCTCCACCTGTCACAGAAACAGTTACAACTTCAATTGAAATGAGCATCGATTCCGTAGCAATACAACCGTTGCTTCCGATTCCAGTAACGCTATAAGTGGTATTTACAGTCGGGTTAGCAATTACACTTGGACCACTGATTGTATTCAATCCATTCGATGGAGACCAAGAATAGGTATCAGCTCCAACCGCCGAAATCGTTGTTGAACCATCTGGACAAATCAGCGGATCATAATCAAGTGTTAATGTAGGAAGTGGTAAAACAACCACTTCAGCCTCAGCTGATGCAGTGCAACCGTTCACCGTTCCGCTTACGGTATAGGTCGTAGTTACCGAAGGACCTGCACTCACATTTGCACCTGTAGTGGTATTCAAACCAGTTGGTGGAGACCACGCATACGTAGTAGCGCCAGATGCCTGTAAATTAAGCGACCCACCTTCACAAAAGGAACCTGAATTTACTGAAACGACTGGAGGATTATCCACAACAATCTGTATTGTGTTGGTGTTTTCCACTGGACCACAAGGAGTTTCTCCGCTAAGAACCAATTGAACAGTGTAGGTTCCAGGGGCAGTAAATGTGTACTGAGGAATCATTTGGTTACTCAAATCCGTGGAAGAATTCGGGTCACCAAAATCCCAAGAATAATTATAATTTACATTCGTAAAATCAGGAGTAAACGTAACCGTTAGAGGGATACATCCCGAGAATGCCGATGGAGTAAATGTAGCATCTGGTGATACTGGATCTTCTCCCGTTTCCGTATTGGAAGCTGCCCCATAAATCATCCCTAAAGGAAGTCCTGTACATAACGGACTCGTTGCCATGGTTGCAGAATTCAGCGTGTATATTTCACTAAAGGAAGTCACAATCAATTGATTGGTACAATCTACCGGATTAAGAATTGTCAAGACACCAAAAACACTTGTCGCGCCGGAAATTGCCCCCAGATCTGATACAGCATTATTGTTTTGTACGTCAATTTCATAAATATGATTGTTATCAGCTACAAGTAATAATTGATTATCAAAGAAGGTTAAATCACCTGCGGCCACACTCGGTACAGTTGCAATGAGTGTCAGCTGTTGAGTACTTAAATCAAATTGATAGATTCCCCCACTGCTATTACCTGCAATA
Source organism: Fluviicola sp. (assembly GCA_043721195.1). GTDB lineage: Bacteria > Bacteroidota > Bacteroidia > Flavobacteriales_D > Crocinitomicaceae > Fluviicola. The sequence goes on from JAYSRF010000033.1 coordinate 12,929, forward strand.
TAAAGCATTCCATCTTTATACACCAATGAGTTTGCTGCAGCTATACTTACATTGGTGATTACTGTGCTTTGACAATTAACCAAATTTAAATCAACGATTTCACCCGAATAGGTGATTCCAATTATATGTCCGTTTAGATCGTTATAAGCTAAATCAGTGAAATCGGTAGTCATTGATGGGAAGTTACATTCACTGGTAATTTGGCAAGTCGCAGGGTTCAACGAATAAACAGTTCCTGAATTATTTAATAAATACACCAATGATTGACCGCTAGCACTAGTGTCGAATAGAAAAAAGGCAACGAACATTACAAGAAATAACCACCAATTCTTTTTATTCAAATACTTATTCATATTAATCGAATCAATCCATTTTTACTACTAACAACAATTCAACTATGAAAAACCTTGGGTCACCGTTGCTTGAACATCCAATTAACCTCAACTGGATTGCACACTTGTTGAATTAAAAAATCCAAGCAAAGAATAATACGATTCCAGTAATTTCTGCCAAAAATGCTACGCTATACAAGGTTATTCCACCTATCATTTCAACTTGATTAATTGCTTTCTGTCGCAGTATTTTTCGTCTACCAGCTGATTTTTCTTTCACTGTTTTCACCGAATCATGAATTTGTTCAGCATGCTGATAGTATCGAATCCCCCGAAGGATTGAACGCTCATTTTCAGGTTTTTGATTCAGATAATGTACTAATAAGCTCGGGTTTTCTTGAGAAAGTCGAAAAACTAAGTACTTCCCATAATTCAAGTGATAATTAGCGCTATCCAACAAGGAAAAGAGTTCTACTGAATCGGTTTCATTGATGGAATTAGCAACCGTGTAATAGTGTTGCACAAATGGCTTCATTGGAGGCAGGGATTCACGAGCCTCTTGAAAAGCTAGATCAACTTCTCGTTTATAAACATTCAGCTCTAATGTATCATTTCCTAAGTAAAGTATCCTGGGATTATTTGGATTCAAAAAGAATACAGAATCAGCTATACTGTCACGCAATTGATAAAATTCAGTTTGTTTTAAATCTAAATAAACACGTTTTCTATAATGATCTCTCAATTTGTACGAAGCAATTTCCAATGGAATATTTGCCGTTTTTTTATTGAATTGGTCTATTAAAACATAGCCTTTTTTTGTTTTTACTAACTGATAGTTATTTCCGCTATAACAGGTGTCACTTGATTGGTTGCTTTTCACTAACTCCTCAACGGGTCCAGTCGTGATCATTCTGTGACTAGAATTATCATACGATTCAATCAATGCACTATCCGGGGTGATTTCTACAAAAAAAAGAAGGTTCTTACCCCCAACAAACAATTGCGAATAAACTGATTTGAAACAAAATACACTGAAAATAAAAATGACAACTTGGCGATTTAGGAATTTGAGGTTTTTCATTAACGGACTGTTAGGGCTTACTACGTGAATTTAATAAAATGAAATCACTACAAAAAACAAGCCATCATTCAATTTCAAAAAATTAAATGTCAAACCTTGAATTATCTAGGGATACATGCATCAATGGTTATGCGTTTTCCATCTTTTGATCGTTTCACACATTCAAACTTCATCACAGTTCGGTCTAAAAACACGATTTCAATCACCACGGTTCGTTTAGGACCAATAAAATGAAAAATCGAACGTGGAATTCCTTCGTTGACCTGCAAGGAATGCATGTTATTGAACAACAAACGGTGTTCTTGTCTCCCAGATTTTGACAGCAATCTCATTTCAGTTGCATCAACGATTACCGTTCCTTGTTCTTCAAAACCAGTTATAAAACGGCTAAGCATCCAATCAATTAGAAAAATGAATGCCATTCCACCAACATTAAAGATCCAATCGGCACATGAAAACGGATTTGGAACTAAATCAAAACCAAAGAATAAAATCAAGGCTGCGTAGAAAAAGAAGCTAGATCGATTGATAAATGCTGGAATTGTTGACCGAGCCCAAGTAAACGAATGTGTTGTAGATGCCATTGATGTTCTTTAAAAAGTGTTAAAATTACTTTTTTTGAAAAAAAGAGGATGCTCATTTGAATAATTGCATTTACTTTGTATTTCAAAGTTCTTTTATGGAAGACAAAAACTACATCGAACAACTGAGCGACATCCGCAACTTGATGGATCGTTCTTCGCGTTTCCTCTCACTTTCTGGTCTGTCGGGAGTCATGGCTGGAATTTATGCAATTGCAGGAGCTTATGGATCACTGTATATTATCAATCACCGATCTGAGCGTTATGTGACCTTAGAAAGTCGTGAGTTTTTGTACATTGTTCTCATCGCCTGTTCGGTGGTGATTCTTTCGTTGGCAACAGGCGTTATTTTGTCGGTACGAAAAGCACGAAAACGCCAAGAGAAAGTATGGAACGGTTCCAGCAAACGCATGTTGATTAACTTGTTTATTCCACTTGCAACTGGAGGTGTTTTTGGAATCATGCTCTTAAAGCAACAACATTACGGATTAATCGCCCCTATCACGCTTATTTTCTACGGTTTAGGATTGGTTAACGCCAGTAAATACACCTTTGAAACCTTACGATCTTTAGGAATATTGTTCATTATATTAGGATTAATCAATACTGGATTCCCAGGATACGGTTTGCAATTCTGGACAATTGGCTTTGGATTGTTTCATATTGTATATGGTACGTTAATGTACCTTAAATTTGACCGAAAACAACCGCATTGAAAAACGTCATTCTACATATCAATAAAGCGTTCGATCATCGGATTCGATTGGGAATTATGTCCATACTCATGGTCAATGAATCCATTGAATTTACGACATTGAAAGAATTGCTCGATGTAACAGATGGAAATCTTGCCAGCCATATAAAAGCGTTGGAACAAGAAGCATATCTTTCTGTCAGCAAACAATTTGTGGGCAAAAAACCCAATACAAAGTATGCCGCAACTGCTGATGGAAAATTAGCATTTGAAAATCATTTAAACGCTCTGGAACAATTGATCCGGCAAAGTCGATAACTTTTTTTTAACCCTACACTTTGAATTTCAAAGTTCTTTTAAACTAATCAAAATGGAAACAGAAAACAATCACATGAACAACGATTTAACAACGGGATTCAACAAATTTATGCGTTCTCACACTGCACGTTTTATTATTGTTGGTATTATTTCACTTGTATTAATGATTCCATTGAGTCAATTGGGATTCTTAATTGATGAACGAAAAAGCAGACAAAATGATGTGACCGACAAACTCGAAACCGACTGGGGTGGTTCCGTTTCTTATTATGGTATGGTGTTAAAAGTTCCCGTGACAACCGTTGACACATGGTACGAAACGGATAGCAGTAAGGCAAAAGTTCCACACGTAGATAAAACAGAACACATCGCTTATATCTATCCAGAATGGAGCAATGAAACCATCAATAGTACAGTTACTGAGAAGTATTACGGTATTTTCAGTTCGCCAACATTTAAAGCCGATATTAAAGGAAATGCACGATTTAATCTTTCCGCTTTTTTGAAAAACGATCCCACAAAAGTGTTCAATTGGTCGAAAGCACAATTGGCATTTGTGACTGATCAAGATGCACGATTCAAAGACATTGCTGCAGTTAGCTGTCTAGGAAAAGAACACGCTATTGAACAACAAGAAAAATTAACTGGTGATCACGATTTTTTAATCAATTCAACCGAACCATTTTTAATTGATCCCACAACATCAGCCGTTTTTGAAGTGGAAATGAATACGAGTATCAATGGAAGTCAATCGATTCATTATGAGCCGCTGGCTTCTAAATCAACCTTGAAAATGACCTCCAATTGGCGCGACCCTTCTTTTGAAGGAACTTCTCATCCCAATGGCAATTCACTCAAAATCACACAGAATGGTTTTTCAGCAGGATGGAGCAATATCCAAATTGGAAGTGGAAAAAGTGAGTTTCATCTAGATCGATTAGAAAGTTATTCGAAACCCTTTTCTGATATCCATTTCCTCAAATTGGTTGATCAATACCAACTCAATGAACGAACGATTAAGTATGGATTATTGGTACTCATTTTAACCTTTGCTGTTTTCTTCCTCATTCAGATTGTAGGAAAACTAGTCATTCATCCCTTGCATTATTTGATGATTGGAATGGCATTGCTCTTGTTTTATTCGCTCCTACTCTCTTTCTCGGAACAAATTGGTTTTATTCCTGCTTACCTCATCGCTTCAGTTACGATTGTTGTATTGATTGTTTGGTATGCAAAAGCGATATTAAAATCCATTCGATTTGCCGTCATGAGTGGGTTAAGTTTGGGCTTGTTGTACACCTTCTTATTGGTGATTGTGAATTTAGAGATCTATGCACTCATTGTGGGAAGTATTGGATTGTTGTTTGTGTTGGCAGCCATCATGTCCATCACCCGAAAAATTAATTTCGAAGCTGCCTAAATCAAAGTAACCTGAATTCTGAATCTAAATTTAAAGTCGAACTCAGGTCAGCAACGAAAGAGACCTCCGAAGTCATGACACATTCGGAGGTCTTTCACTCAGTTTTCGAAAACGAATCCTGAATCTTATCGAATCGTTGTATATCTTTTTGAACGGGTGATATTGATTCCAACCGACAACCCAATCGTAGTTCCGTATTTATTGAATGAAGCATACGCATTCACAGGTACATTCAACGCACCAGGACGAAACGTTTTCCCTATTCCCAAAACAAAATTGGTAGCGAAATAGGTTGCTCCACGTGTATCAGGTCGCTTATAATAATTGAGTTGATCTACGTTTGCAACACCTAAATCAGATAACTCACCATACGTGCGGAAGGTTCCATCGAAATCAGTTGATCCTGTCAACAAGGTTTTTGCTGTTAATGAAGGCCCCATTGCAATTTCCCATGCTCCTTTTCCAAAACGAATTCCGTGTAAGATGGCCAATGAAGGTACTGGAGTTCCGTGTTCGATTCCCGCAACATTTCCAATAAATTCAACCAATGCGCTGAAATTCTCACTTCCCACATATTGTTTTTCCAATTGGTAACCAATGTTGAATAAAACGGGAACAGCATTTACTCCACCATCTCGCTCAGATCTGGTGAAAAAATCAGCATTTTGATCTGTTACAATGGCAACGCCCATACGTGGACCTGAATTGTTCATTTTTCCCAATCCAGCAGAAGCAGCAGGATTGTCTTTAAAGATCAACGGTTTTGTGATAACAGGATCTACTTCAATTTTTAACATGCGGTAAATCATAATATCTGTCATTCGATTCAATTCACGTGGTTGATTTTCGAATTGTTCAATTTCGTTTTGAACGATTTCCCCTGATTTTATATCCACAATTTTCATGGAAATCAAGATCCGATCGCCCAACCCATCATAACTCGCACTCATCGCGAAATCGGCATTCAAGTCCTTTCCAATACGGATCAAACATTCTTTACCCAAACACGCTTTTAATTTATCTACGCCTATTTTTTCAGCAACATCGTAGCGATCATTCACTACATATTTTTTTGAATTCACCAATGATTTATAGATAATCGTTCGCAAAATCTCTTCATCGGAAGAAATACCTCTTACTTCTATTCCACCAATCGCCATCGATGGTAAATTGGTTGTTGTTTGTTGTGCTGCAAGTTGATTACTTAAGAATACTGTTAAGCTAATCAATCGTATAAGTCTTATAGTTTTCATTTGTTTCGGTTTTAAATTTCTTTGACAAAGGTGTGATTACTATGCAGGCATATAAAATTGAATACTGCATATTGAAAACTGTGAGTTGCGATAATCCGTACAACAGATTTGATTAAGATTCCCCATCCTAAAACGAGAAAATCAACAGTTGTAAAGGTTTATCCGTTTCTAACCGTTAGGAAACGGGTAACCGACCGAGTTCGATGACGCGTTATTTCTATTTCATTCGTGATACAATTTCCTTCTGTATATCGCGTTTTTTGTACATTCGTTGCACATGAATCTATATTCAAACAAACAGAAATGGAAAATCGTCTTGCTAATCGTGGCTTTGATCATGATTGCAGCTTCGCTATGGGTTTCCAATTCCGTTGTTCAGCGGGTAAGTGACCGCGAGCGTTTGCGGGTAACACAATGGGCAGATGCGATTAAGAAAAAAGCTGAATTGGTTGAATTTACGGATCGTGCATTCGAACAATTACGCGAATATGAGCGCCGCAAAATAAAACTATACCTCGATGCGACACGCGAAATTTCCAAACCTATTCCTGGTGATGCCATTCCCGATTACAATTTTCCACTCAGCATAATCAATGAAAACAAAGACATTCCTGTTGTCTTGGTGGATGATCAAAATGTAGTCTCTGGTCAAATTAACCTTGATTTCGACACAGCCTATTTTCGAAAATATCACCCAACTGCCACCTCAAAAGAACTGAACCGTTACTTTGAAGACAGTTTATTGAAAATGACAAAAATTTGGGAAATTGATCATCCACCATTCACGATTGAAGTCGTTGAAGGTTTAACCATGACCTACTTTTATACCGATACCAAACGCACCGTTCAATTGCAACAAGAACGTGATTCATTGATAGATGCATTTAACCAAGAACTCATTCATGATGCCAAATTGGTACCCGTTCTATTAGTCGAAAAAGAAACCGATTCCCTGATTGCCTCCAATCTCCCAACAAAGAAAACGGATCCTGAAGAGATCGCAAAAACAATTCAACATTTAGCGTTCATCAATGAACCCATCTTAATTGCTTTTAATAAAGAGCATACAAATTTGTTGTATTACGATGATAGTGCGGAATTGAAGCAATTACAATATTATCCTTACATCCAGTTTTTAATCATCGGATTATTTATTCTCATTGGTTATATTTTATTCAACACTTTTCGGAAGGCTGAACAAAATCAAGTTTGGGCAGGTATGGCGAAAGAAACTGCCCACCAATTGGGAACACCACTTTCTTCCCTCATGGCATGGATTCAGTTATTGGAAACGCAAAATATTGATCGAAATATCATTGAAGAAATGCAAAAAGACATTGAACGATTGGATACCGTTTCACAGCGTTTTTCTAAAATTGGTTCAGATGCGCAACTTAAATCGAGCGATATTCAAGAAACAGTAAAACGTGTAATGGATTACTTGCGACCGCGTATTTCTCAAAAGGTTTCCATGGATTTGATCCTACAACCGGCTCCTATTCTAATCAATCACAATGCACCTTTGATGGAATGGGTAATGGAAAACATCATCAAAAACGCAGTTGATTCGATGGAATCGGTTGGTGCAATCACCGTTGATGTACATACGACACCAGAATGGACGCACATTGATATTACAGACACCGGCAAAGGAATGTTACCCAAACAATTCAAAACGATTTTTCAACCGGGTTATACGACCAAAAAACGAGGTTGGGGATTGGGTCTTTCGCTTGTCAAACGAATCGTACGAGAATACCACAAGGGAAAAGTATTTGTCTTGCGTTCTGAACCAAATAAGGCAACGACGTTTCGAATTAGTTTACCGATGTAAGGATTTAAATGGCAGATCCTTTATTACGTCCACTGTTTAAAGTCCCAATTTTACATTGGGGTCTGCTAAAAACAGCGAATTCTATTAATTTGCGAATGTTCTGTTACTTTTGAAAAAAGAAGTATTCTGTATCCAAACGAACCATTTTGTTTAAACGTAAAAAAATCATAGCAAAAAGCGAAGCTGAAGAAATCGATCTGGCCCGGCAAGACCATCGGTATTTCGGAGTGCTCTATGAACGGTATTTTGAACAGATTTACCGCTTCATTTTTAAACGATTGGGAGGAGACGAAGCTGTTGCGGGCGATTTAGCACAGCAAACCTTCATCAAAGCCATGGCGAATCTGCACAAATATGAAGACCGTGGTTTACCATTCAGTGCTTGGTTGTACCGCATTGCACAAAACGAGGTCAATCTATTTTTCAGAGCACAGAAAAAACAGTATTACGTGGAAATCAACGATCGCCAATTAGCAGGCATTTTGGAAGAAACGGAAGGAAGTCACGCTTTTTCTCAAGAAGATTTGGAACAACTCATTACTATTATCAATAACTTAGAGGAAGCTCAAGTTGATATACTGGAATTGCGCTTCTTTCAGGAAATGAGTTTCAAAGAAATCGCTGACATTTACAACATCAGTGAAGCCAATGCAAAAATGCGTTTGTACCGTCTCATCGAGAAGATCAAACAACAATGGAAAACAACGTTATGAGAAAGTTTAAAGTAAATACCGACACGAAACCAACTGAGCCTACGAAGGAACAAATGGTGCGTTACAAGGATTTTGCGACGATTTCTCATCGTTACGAACGCTTGACAAAACGCCCGAAAAAACCGCTTTACAGAGACCCTAAGTTGTTTTTGTTATTGCTGATTATTGGACTAGTGTTTTTACTGTTGTTTTTGGAAGAGTGATCAAACATCAAAACCCTTCCAAATCGACTGCTCGCATACCAATAAATGCTTTTTTGATCACTTCTCCTACTCCTGGAACATCCACATGAACAAGGTAAACTCCAGAAGAAACGGGAATTCCAACTTTATTGGTCAATGTCCAATCTAAATAGGTAATTGTGTTCTCCTTTTTAAATTGATTGATCATTTTTCCAGCAGTATTGTAAATCGTTACCGTACACTTTTCCGGAAGATTGGTTATTTTGATCCGTGTGTCTACTTTATTTCGCTCGTACTCTGAAAAGGCGTAATAGGGATTGGGAACGATATTAATGATGTCTAATACAGAAGCTGCAGCTGGAACATTCGCTTTGTCTGTTTGATAACCATCCATTGACCAGCCGTAAAGCGGTAATCCATTGTTCTGACCAGTTGCTGTAAAGAGCGAATATTCTTTATTTAACCGCACTTTCATGCGCACATCGGTTGCTAAAAGCGATCCGTTTTTTGCAATTAACGGTTGGAATACCCACATGAGATTCATGTACAACTCGCGGTAGGACAAGTTATTTTCATTGGCATATTGATCGTACACCCAATTGTTCACACCATCATAATATGGGCAGGCTGTATTGTTAATTCCAACTCCAAAAACATACACTGCATGCATTCCTCCCATGACTGGTGTTCCATCGGCATCAACAGCACGGTCAGTTGGATTCCAAACCATATCGGCACCGTTATCTGAACCAAGGAATGAATTTTCGCCAAATGCCATGTGCAAACGATAACCCGATTCAACATCAATCGCATAACCTGGGAACCAACCCATACCCGTTGTTCCCGAATTATCTGGATCACCATTTTGATCAACACTTGCACTTCCGCGTAATGTTCCCGGTAAGGCATTCCCAATTGAAAGATTCTGATCTGAACAGAGTTCAATCACTGCACAACGTGTCCACTTACTTTTATCATTCGTTAGCACAATATCCACTCCTGATGCTCTAGCTAATGTCGCTTGAGCTGCAGCTCCACCAATTGATGTGAAAAACGAAGGAATGGCAACTGGCATGTAAGCACATTGTCTTCCAACCAATGAAAAATGCGTAATTCCACCTCCTAATAATTTCGAATAATTCTGTTCTGGATCAATCCCTGTAAAGTCATTGTAACAAGCAGGATTGAGGTAACCAAGTGTAGGATCGTCTTCTGCAGCGGAAGCATTGTAAACACCGTTGCGAATCCAATTCGTTGGAAAAAAATTATTATCATCCAATACAAACGATAGCCATTGTTTAGAGGAATCCGCGAATTCAATAGTGCTTCCAATTGGATCAGGGTACAATTTATAATCTGGACCTGATGCTCCAACTGAATAGTAAGGATTTTGATGAATCTGCACGGAAATCCCCCATTTTGGAATCAATTGTTCATTATCCACCAAGATAACTGCTTCGGAAGTAACAGAATCCAATAAATCCCCGTTTTGTTCATTAAAACGATAGACTACCCAGGAAGATGAATCAATGTTTCCCGAAGGGTGATCCTTGAATTTACAAGAGAAATAGCCGCCAACAACATTGAGCGGATCTATAACTTTCACATTGATTGGACCACCGTTTTCAGCATACGTTAATTCGGGCAGCCATCCTTGTTGGAGGATACTTTTCTCAGATGCAGCAGTTAAATCGGTAAAAAGCATTCCGTTTCCGCGACCGTCGAAACGAGTAATTGAAGGTCGGAATCCATATTCTGCATAATGTGCTGTACCATCTGCTTCAGCAACTGGATTGTGTGGAATTCCAGTTACAGCTTTTACTTCACCAATCGCTGCTTTTCGACAACTCAGAAAAGGGATTTTTTGTCCATCTAAACTTCCTCCTTGATCTGGAATGTAGGTTTCATAATTATTATAGGCGTACGAAATAGCCATGTAATAATAGGTTTTGAAATTCACCAAACGGCGATCTCCAACTGCAAATTGATCTTCTGTTACACGAAATGAATGGCGAATCCCTTTGTTTTCACCGTCAACTTTTTCCACAGGAATAGACGCTTGTAAATCTTCATCAAACTCAAAATTCACCAATCGGGTAACGCCATCTTTTTTATCCGTTTGTGCTACCAATCGTGCTTTGGTCGGATCTTCTAAATCAGGAAGCGAAATGTCTTTCGATTTCAACTGATAAATCATATATCCTTGAAAACGGTAGAAGCGATCAGCCAAAGTATCATCTGTAAAAATAAATGGATCAAACTCTTCGTATTCTTCTTTGTAATTATTCGAAGCAGAACTATTTGAAAGGGTTAGAATCAATTCATTTTCCAATTCTTGGATGGATAATTCAGGTGCGTGTGGACCATCCAATACGCGAAAACAATTCTCGAATAAGGCTTGTGCTCGATCATCTGCGCGTTGTAGAACTTTAACTGATTCAAAAGGACCTCCTGAACCTGCACGTGCCCAAACAACACCAACAGTGATATTATTTACTGCACCTGGCTTTAAAATAAAAGGTCCAGCAGATTCTAAAAACCGACGGTCAAACGGCGTATTATTGGCTGTTTGTTCTGTCCAAACTGCTTGTGGTTGTCCGTTTGTTCCCCAACCCAATGGATCTGTATCACCTGGAAACATGAAATCACACGGCATTGCGCTGTTGGCATTTGGATCAGAAATATGCCCATTGCCGCCATAATAAAAAGGTGTATTGTCTTTCCAACTTCCCCGTAAAAAATTATAATAATCGGAGGCATTGGTTGGATCTGTTTGACTTGGATTTGCTCCACCACCTGTATTGATATAATAGAGAAAACGACGCATTCCAAAACGCTCATTATCCGCCACACCATCGCCATATCCAATTCCATTCAATGCTTCATCCGTACCAATTCCATAAGCATTGTCCACTAAATCATTGTCTTGATAAGGACCTTCAAAAAAGTCGACTCCAATTGCGGGTGGTGTGGAACCATAACCTTTAAAACCTAAATTGTCTCCATCAAAATTATCTCCGTTGTAGAAATAGCCGAGTCCTCGACCTACATCACAACCAACATAATCATCGTACGGATCGCCCAAAGCGCCATCCATAAAAATCCCGAAATAGGTATTAAACAATGTTTGTGTTCCACGATTAATCAATTCATAATTATAGAACGTCATGTTGTTGACCTCATCATTGGTTGCAAACGAAAACGCTTGGGCATGAATTTCCATTCCAATTGGATCACCACCCGATTCTGTGTGGATATTTCCTTTGTCATTCATGACCCACCAGAAGTTTAAATCGCCAAAAAGCGAAACACGACGATCGGTTTTACATTCTTTTTCATTGTTGATATCGTACCACGGATAATCACCATTTTCCCATTCATAAATTCCATTATCATCCCGGTCATAAAACGGCGCAAGGTAAAAATCTTGTCCTTTTGTTACATCGCCATGTGCTGGCCATGTTTTAAAGAAATCAGGCACTTTATAATTCGGAAATTCAGTTGCTTGAATATTTGTTCCGTTCAATTGATCTAACTCACCTGCTGTATACCATGAATTAAATTGACGTACTAAATCTTGACTCGTAATGTAATGTTGATCGTATTTCTGACAATCCGCGGCATCAATTTCGGCAGCATCTAACGACAACGGTCCTGTCCAATAATCTTGACCTTGGCGATAACGCAAAGCAGCCAATTTTAATTGACCATTGACATCCGTTCCACCCAACCAAAGAGCCGAAGTAAACATCGCCATGATTCCAGAATTTTTAGGAATCTCGTATTGCGAAAAGTTTTGTCCTGGAACTTGCCAAAGATTACCAGCTGTATGAATCATCGCTCGTACATTATTCAATTCTAGGTAGGTTGTTTCATTTGGCGGAGCACAACCAGCACCACGCGACTGCTTAATTGCAATTGGTTTTTTCCCTGCATAAGGTTGAGCAAAAACACCCCCAATCAAAAGTATAAGAAAAGCAAGCGTGGCAAATGATTTCATACGATTTGTGTAATTCAAGACGAAAATTACAAAAAACCAACGACGTAGAATAATGAACCCCGTGCAATTCGTTGTCAAAAAAACAGTTGGATTGGAGTCTTACTACTCTGAGTTCGATTCAGCATTTTAAACGAGGTAGGTTGGTTTGCGCTTTTTATGTTACTTTGTCACTAAATACAAGGATCTTAAATTAAGTAGAACATGAAGATAACACTCCTTTTTATAATCTCTTTTTCAATTGCAATAGGGTTTATTGGTTGTACTAGTTCAACTCAGGAACAGCAAGATTCAATAACCAACGGCGAAAAAGAAACGTCAATCACACGTAAAGAATATTGTTTTTTAAAAGCTGAATCCAAGGATACAACGACTATCAACTTAACCGTTTCCAACGAAAAAGTAACGGGTACAATGAGTTGGCAACCATATGAAAAAGATGGAGCAAGAGGAACACTTTCTGGCACAACAAACGCCATGGGAGAATTTGAATTGCTCTTTGACTATACGATTGAAGGATCACACCAAACTGAAACAATGGTCATGAAGATAGAAAAGGGGGAATTATTGATCAAACGTGGGGAATTAATTGATCCAAAAAACGATGGCCATTTAATCTTCAAAGATGTTACAAAAGCTGTTTACAGTGAGTTATTGGGTCAAGTAACTTGTACCTCAAAATAAGAACGATCAATCGGTTAGAACAACAACAATCACTTCTTTGTCAAGCATGTAGCGAAGTCGATCAGCAATTGATAAATATCTCCAAATTCACTGAACGATAATTCTTCGTAGGTATCCAAGACATCATGGTAGTGTTTGTTCGGACCCATGGTATACATGAAAAAGGCTGGAACTTTTGCTTCTGTGAAAAAATAATGATCGGAATTGGCAGCCGGGCCACGTGAAGCGACTTTCACTAGAAAATCGTTTTTCTTGTTGATGGTTTGCAACAATTCAAATTGTTTGGGAAACAAGGTTGCGTTCACGATGGTTACTCCTTCTTCCCCACTTCCCATAATATCAACATTGGTTAGAAAGGCAATTGACTTTAACGGGAAAATTGGATTTTGAACATAGTGATGACTGCCAATTAAACCAGCTTCTTCACCTGCAAATGCCATAAAAACAACATTGACATTCGAAGGATGCTCAACAAAATAACGTGCCATTTCTAATAACATGGCTGTTCCACTTGCGTTGTCATTTCCACCGGGGAAATAGGTAGCTTGTCCCATACGACCTAAATGATCATAATGTGCTGTAAAAACGAGGTATTTGCTGGATTTCTTTTTCGCTGGTGCATACGCAATCACGTTGCGCGCGGTATGATTTCTGAGAACAGCATCAATGGTACAATCAACGTAATGTTCCGTTTCTGACATATCGAAGGCTCCTTGTTGTACATGAATGAGCGGATGTGGAAATTGTTCATCACTCACCGACCATGTAAATTTGGTGTCGTTGACTTGTAAAACAGTATAGTCCTTTGTTAATTTAATGGCAAGTGCTGACCCCTTTTTCAAGCTATCACCCTTCATTCCTGTGAGGTAGAGCAATACGGTTGTGTATTCATTCTTCCCTGATTGCATGTTTTTTATCAGGCTGATTTTCTTCAATTCTTTGGCGAGCAATTCTTGATCAAAAATAGCTTCGATGGGCATTTTATAAACACGTGCTTTTTTCAATTCGCCTCCACCACTTGATGGATCAACAATGTAATCGACACCTGGGTTGAGTGTTTTTCCATTGATAATCAATTCCATTTCATCAGGAAAGGTATTCACATTGAAAGAAAATGGTTGAAAAGCACCCTGTTTAAAGAAACTACAACCTGCAGCTTTAAATTCTTTTGCGATGTATTCCGCAGCAATTGAATCGCCACTATTTACATATCCACGACCATGAAATTCGGGTGAGCAGAGTGTTTTTGTTACCGCTCTTACGCGTTCTAATTGTGCTGAACCAACTAATGGAACAACGAATAATAGCGATAGGATGAGCAATTTACGCATAACGACGTTCTACTTTTTGAACAAATTCTAAGGCTAAATTACTGTCTTTATCCCATTCAAACTGATGGGCATATCGACTCACAATTGAACGTGCTTCGTTTTTAGAACCTAAGGTATCTAATGTTTCAATAGCTTTTGTGAAATCTTCACCTGAACCTTTGAATAATTCTTGAATGATTTGCAACCGTTCGTTGAATCCGAATGCGCCTTTTAAGGTTTCCAATCGCACAGCCATTAATCGGGCAGCTAGTGAATTATCGTCGGCAACTAAGCGTTTGTATAAAGGGTGGACGTCTCCTGTGGGAGTTTTTTCAGTTTGGTGAGTTTGGGAAGTTTCTTGAGTTTTTTCAGTTTGATGAGTTTCTTGAGTTTCGTCAGTTTGATGAGTTTGGGAAGTTTGGGCAGTTTCTTGAGTTTGGGGAGTTACAATCGCTTCTTCAATTGTTAATTCAACAACCGTTTCTATTGCTGGTTCTTCTGATTCAATAAGTGTATCTTCAATTTCATCATTTACAACTTCAATTGCCGTTTCAACTTTCGGCTCTTCAACATCTGTAGAGAATAAATCAAAAGATGACTCATCCGTTTCATCAAACAAATCGAAACTTAATTCTTCTGGTTCATCAACAACAACTTCTTCATGTGTAACAATTGTTGGATTCAATGCAGGTTCTTCTTCAACAATTGGCTCAACGATTTCAACTTCAGCAACTGGTTCAGCAATTACCACTTCTACAACTGGTTCTATTGGCGTTCCAAATACTTTTGCTTCATACGATTTATAGCGCAAAACGACTGCTCGTTCGTGCAATTCTGCCGCTGCTGCTGCAAATGCTTCAATTTCTCCTTGAGAAGCGGTTCCACTTTTAATTTTAAGAATCAAGGCATTCATTTCCTCGATCAACGACTGCATATCCATATTCATGTCTTTTGCGTTTCAGTACTTTTCAACAATTCGAATAACTTGCTAACGAGACCTCGTTTTTCAGTCTGGAATTGACAATTTTTGCAACCTGTCTATACAATCAGGCAGGATAAAATTATTCAATTCAGCTGGCTCTAAAGCAGGATCATTGAATAGTTGTCTAAGGTGCATTGTTGATAACGTGAAAAGTATATGTTTTTAGAACAGTTTCCTACTGAAGGCCGACAACACGGGTGGATAGAAGTCATTTGTGGCTCTATGTTTTCTGGAAAGACAGAAGAATTAATTCGCCGCCTAAAACGTGTTGAATTTGCACAGCAAAAATTGGTGTTATTCAAACCAGCAATCGATGACCGTTATCATGATGAAAACGTGGTAAGTCATAAAGGTTCTAGTTTTACCGCCATTCCCATTTCGGATGCCAAAGACATCTTGAACGTGTGGAAAAAAGAACGCATTGTAGCCATCGATGAAGCCCAGTTTTTTGACGAAGGGCTGATTGAAGTCTGCAACGAATTGGCACGTCAAGGTGTACGTGTAATCATTGCTGGACTTGACATGGATTACTTGGGAAAACCATTCGGTCCGATGCCACAATTGTTATGTAGTGCAGAATATATAACCAAAGTACATGCGATTTGCGTTTCGTGTGGTAACTTAGCCCAATATTCGCACAGAACGACCAATGTTGAAGGCCAGGTGCTCGTTGGCGCCGTTGAAACCTATCAACCGCTTTGTCGCTCTTGCTACAATAAAATTGCACATTGAAATTAACGTATTCGCTCGATACCTGTAAACGCGTCATGAACGCAAAATGTGCTGTTTCTTCTGAAGCAACGGTTACGCATGTCGTCTATGATTCGCGCAAAATTCAAACGGGAGATGGTGCCATCTTTTTCGCTTTACATGGTTCAATTAGAAGTGGCGAAACCTTCATTTTTGATGCTTATGAAAAAGGTGTTCGTTGGTTTGTAATCGATGAAAAAGTGGGTCTTCCTTCACTGCCAGATGCTGTTTTTTTACAGGTGATCAATCCGTTGATGGCCTTGCAACAATTGGCATTGTATCACCGATCTCATTTTAATTATCCAGTTGTTGCCATTACAGGAAGCGTGGGGAAAACGACTTTTAAAGAATGGGCATACCACTTACTCTCTGCTGATTTACGCGTAGTTCGCAGTCCGAAAAGTTTTAATTCTCAATTGGGTGTTGCTTTATCGTTACTTGAATTGCATGAAGAAGCGGATGTAGCATTGATAGAAGCGGGCATTTCTGAGCCAAATGAGATGGAACGTTTGGAGAAAATCATTCTTCCTACCATTGGTGTTTTTACCGCTTTTGGAAATGCGCATCGCAGCAATTTTGAATCAGTAGAGCAACAATTAGCCGAAAAGCTAAAATTGTTTCGACATAGCGTCATCACATTTGTGGCTTCTTCCATTGAGCTTTCTAAACACCAATTAGCAACAATAAGTGGCATTCAACCTGCTCCAATTCCTGTTACACAACCTTTCCTCACAAAAGGATACGAACCCATGTTGGGATTGCTAAAAGGTCTTTGCACTGAACTTGGCATCTCAAACGAAGTAATTGAAAAACGGTTAGCGACACTTCCACAATTGGCGTTACGGATGGAAACATTCGAAGGCATCAATGGAAATACCATCATCAATGATACGTATAACCTAGATCTCGATGCATTGCAAGAAGCTTTGCATTACCAAAAACAATTAGCTGGAAACCGCAATCGCATTGTGGTAATCGGTTTATCGCAAGCAACTGTCGCGATGCAACCTGAATTAGCTAAATTAATCGCAGAATTTAATCCAAA
The DNA here is from genome assembly GCA_043721195.1 of Fluviicola sp. Classification (GTDB taxonomy): domain Bacteria; phylum Bacteroidota; class Bacteroidia; order Flavobacteriales_D; family Crocinitomicaceae; genus Fluviicola. The sequence goes on from JAYSRF010000033.1 coordinate 30,105, forward strand.
TTCACTGTTTTTCATTCAGCCAAACGAGTCTATTCCATGGGATAAAATTACTGATAGCGTTGTTTTGGTAAAAGGAAGTCGTGCATTGGGTTTCGAAAAAGAAGTGAGCAAAGGGCAAGCATTAAAACACCGAACTGTTGTTGAAATTGATTTAAGCGCCATTCGCCACAACTTGCAGTATTTCCGTAAACACTTGAATGCAACGACCAAGATTTTGTGTATGGTTAAAGCCTCATCTTATGGGTCAGGGGCAGAACGTGTAGCAACGTTTCTCCAGCAAGAGAATGTCGATTATTTTGGCGTTGCTTTTGCGGACGAAGGCGTTGCATTACGCGAAACGGGAATTACGAAACCAATTATTGTGATGAATGCAGATCCAGAGCACGCCGCAATCATTATTGAACAACAGTTGGAACCAGCGATTTATTCGTTCAACCAGTTAAATACGTTTATCACTGCGCTTATTCATCGCGGAATTACGGATTACCCGATTCACTTAAAATTTGATACGGGAATGCACCGATTGGGATTTGATCGTGCAGATAAAGAACGCCTTTTAGCAACATTAAAAGCCCAACCAGAAGTTCGGGTACAAGGAATTTATTCGCATTTAGCTGATGCCGATAATTTAGTAGACAACTCGTTTACACGTCAACAAATAGCAGACTTCGAAGCGTTGAAAACGTATTTTAAACTTCAGTTGCAATACCCAATTTTAGCGCATTTATTGAATTCGGAAGGTGCCTTGCATTATTCGGATGCACAATATGATATGATTCGTTTGGGAATTATTCTTTACGGTTATACGAATGATCCAACACTTTCTTCGGAAATGCTTCCAAGTATTCGTTGGACTAGCGCAGTATCTCAAGTGAGAATTGTTCCGAAAGGCGACTTTATTGGTTATGGTTGTACATATCAAGCACAACACGAAATGACGATTGCTATTGTTCCAGTTGGTTATGCAGATGGATTCAGACGTAATTTGAGCAATGGAAAAGGGGCTGTTTTTATTAATGGAAATCGGTGTGAAGTTGTTGGGCGCGTGTGCATGGATATGATCATGGTAGATGCTACTGGAAAGTCAGTGAACGAAAATGACGCTGTAGAAATTATTGGAAATCATCAATCAATGGACAGCTTTGCTGCTGCCATGGACACGATTCCTTATGAAGTAATGACAGGATTATCACGCAGAATGCACCGCGTTTATATTGAAAATTGAACGTATTCTATTCTTAATTTTCTGGGAATCCTGCTTCCATCCAACATTGGATTTTATTCAATTGATCGGCTGTTAAGGTTGTTCCTTCAGGCATATCTTGTTTCGTTAATACATGTTTTTCAAATTTTCCATTTGAAGTAATAACGCTTAGACCACTGTATGTTGAATAGGATGAATGGCAACTAACACACGATGCGTTTACAATGGCTTTAACTGTAGAATTATAGGTTGCATTTGTTCCGTCGCAAACAGGAGTTATTTTATTTTTATTCTTTTTACAAGCGACAAACGAACTAGCTAGCAAAAGACTAAGAAGCACAACCATCAATGATGTTCTTGTAAATTTCATTCCTAACTTTTTCATGGTCTTGTTTTTTTATAGAACGGAAAAAATGTTCCTGTATTTTAAATCGCTCATCGATAGTAAACAATTAATCTGATCTAAAGGTTGAAACCTACTAAATTTTCGAACGGAAAAACGAATACCAGTTCCATGAAAGCAGTATCTTTGCGCCAGCTTCACATCTTTTAATAATGAGCAACGAACATAAATCGTCGAATACTTACAATGGCATAGTACTAGGAGCCTTTTTAGTACTGGTATCGCTTTTATGGTTTACCATTCCTTTGGTTTTTACTGGAAGAGCCATTCCATATCCCGGATTTCTTTTTCTAGTTGGAATCATTACTTTTTTAAGACACCGAAAACAGCTGTAAGATTTCCTTCATTATAGTGCATCGGTGGCATAATCGTAGATCTTTGTTACGTAAATCCAGTCCATGTCTTTCAACTACCGTTTTTAGCAATTATGTTGAATACCTATCGATACCATAATTAAAAATTAAACGAAAACGGGTGAAAAACACAGACTGAATTACCGATTCTACTTATCCGATTTATGAAAGAATTGGTCAATTGCCCACTTTCCGCTACCATTGAAAATAATTGCCAACGATAAACCTATGACTAATAAATGATACTCAAATCCTTCACCTTTTTGAGTGCCAAACCAATTCATAAAAAAGCCATTATCAATATGAGAACTGAAAATAATTCCGATCATAAGCACGCTAATCATCCCCGCCCAGATTCTACTTGCAAATCCGAGAACCAAAGCAATTGCCCCTACGAATTCAATGATTATTACTAGGAAAGCCACAAGCCAAGGCAACTGTAGGGTTTCCGTAAAATAACTCATTGTTCCACTAAAACCATAACCACCAAATGCGCCGACTAATTTCTGAGCCCCGTGAGGAAAAAGGATGAGTCCAACCGTTAATCGCAAAATTAAACCAGTCCAATCGTCGTTTGTTTTAAAAAGTTGTTGTTTCATGATCTCTATTTTTTAGAACACAAAACAACGCAAGATCGATTGGAAGATGCTTAAACTAGTTTAAGAAATTAGGTTCTTACCATTTTTCTGCGGATCATACTTAAAAACTCAGGGGTGATTCCCAAATAGGAAGCAATCATTTTGAGTGAAATACGTTGTTCCAATTGCGGGTATTTTTCGAGAAACTCGCGGTAACGTTGTTCACCATTCAATGAAAGTTTTTGAGATATGCGCTGTTGTTGAGCAATAAAGGCATTTTGGATCAGAATGCGAAAGAAACGTTCAAATTGTGGAACTTTCTGGTACAACACTTCTAAGTTGGAGCGTGAAATGGCAAGTATTACTGTTTCTTCTAATGCCATTATGTTATAGATAGATGGTTCTTCTGTCAAAAAACTCATTAAATCACCCACCCACCATTCTTCTGGACTGAAATACAAGGTGTGTTCAACTCCCGTTTCGTCCATTGTATAAGTGCGCAAACAACCTTTCGTGACAAAGTATTCAAACCGACACACATCACCTTGACGCAGCAAAAATTCCTTTCGATGAATGGTTTCTGTTTCTATTAATGAGGAAAAAAAGGCGACTTCTGCTTCATCCAACGCAATGTATTTTCGCACATGATTGATTAACAATTGATTTACAGAATTCATATCGTCCACTGATCATGAACAATGGCAATCAAATACGGTTTCCCATTGTCAAATTCAAATACCAAGCGCAAACAGCACCAATCCAAGCCGTCATATTGTGGGTCGAAACCAGAAAAATAGCTTTCTGTAAAGGATTGATTTTCGTATACCGTCAAGAGGTTGTTTTGAGAATTACCACCGCCAACAAAACGATTCAAGACTATTTGTTCAGCATTTAAAAAATCGGCATTGTAAATGAATCGATCAGCATATTCAGGAAAGCTTAATTGAATTGAATCACCGCTTCCATCATACCAACCCCAGAAACGGGTATCATTTAAATCCTCTTTTACCATTTCTTTAAATTCTTCTCTTGAGAAAAGCTGATCACCATCCACATCGATATACCCATAAGCTGAAAAACGCAATCCGGAAGATGGGTGAATGTGCGCTGCTATTTCCGACCACGCCTTTTCTTTAAACAACCGTAGAATTGCTTTTGATTCAAGAGCGACCAATGAATCGTTACTCACAACTGTTGATGTAGTGGTTGGTTGTTCTATAACCGGTTCTGATTGATGCGTTCTGCAAGACACGGATAAGAACAAACTTGCAAGGACAGTCAAAAAAGGGAAAAGGTATTTCATGCAGCAATAGATTTCTACAGCTAACTTACACATTTAGTATCGAAAACGGATACCTTATTGAAGCTCCGGTTTTAAAAAGCTACGCTTTGCATCTTTTAAGGGAATCGAATAACATATAGAAAGTGAACCTATTCTTCCACCTTTGTCACTTATTATATTAGACTCTATAAGGTATGTACTCCCATTTTTTCCAATATTAAAAAATGATTGATCATCAAAAGCATACCCTAGTTCTACATCAACTAGCCATTTCGAAGTGATTTTAAACCTAAAAACAGTACTGAATGAGCAATAAAAAGCTGATTTGTACAATGAAGTCCTTAAAATCGAGTCAGTTGCTGGTTTATTTGTAGTAGATTCTTCAAGAAAATCAGGAAAGCCACCTGGTAAATCAGTACCTGAGTAATAATGGTGTTCTTTGAGATTATTGGTGCTTACTTTATTTGAAAGATAACTACTTCCATTCAACCGAATCATCGGAATCAAGTTGAAAAATCGATCTGGCCTGAATAGCTTAATTCCAAATCCAGCAGAAAAAACAATACGGTAATAAGTTGACTGATAGTTAACTTGGTAATTATCATATCTTGTACGCTTTCCACCATCATCTTCATAATTCGTTTTAAAAAAATAGCCCCTATTCACATTCGCATCAACTTTTAATGCCCATTGAGCAATGCCTATATCTATAGGAATAAATAAACGATCATGATTGATCACAATACCCATCATGAATTTATTTCCATCTAAATGAGTGATCTTCGATCGATAGCTTAGATCATAGGAATCACCAATCAATACTTTCTTGTATAATCGAGCATATCCAATTCTAAAATCAATACTTCTCAATAAATGGGTATCATAGGTTTTGACTTTTTTCTTCACCAATTTCAGTGGCTCTTCCCTATTTGTAGCCATGAAGACTGGTTGTAAATTGCTCGAATTAAAATTATCTGTGAAGCGTTGTTGTGCATTCAGAGAAAAAGTGGAAATGACAATCAAAAAGAAAAATAGTATAAAATTGCGCATAATCAGGTAGTTTATCATCTAACGAAGGAAGAACAAAATTATTCTTTTTTCGATTGTATAAAGAATGAAAACGAATTTGATTGAATGTGAAAGCCCAGACTTTTGGTCTGGGCTTTTGGTGATCAGGAGTTTTAAAGCTCCTTTTTAGGTGGTAGTGGTGTTTCATCTGGAGTGATCACTATTGACTCCTTTTTCTTTTGATCGGGATCCATCATTTCCATGAGTTTCAACCCTAATAATCCGTCTATTGCCGATCCGTTTCCATTCGCTCCTCCTCCAATCAAAATATCTGGAATGAGTTTCACATGTCCTTTCGACAATTCTTCGGTGATTTTATAACGGGTAAAGTTCTCTCCACCCAATGCTTCTACTGCTTGTTCGTAAGCTTCAGCTGTTGATTTACCAATCGCTGCAATTTTACCAGCTTCTGCATTACCCGTAACTGTGATACGCTCCGCCTCAGCATCAGCTTTTAACTTCACTGCTTCGGATTCAGCTTTCGCTCGTGCTTTCGTCGCTTCTGCTTCGGCAAATGCGCGCAATTTTGTTGCTTCCGCTTCGGCACTTACTGCCAGTTTTACACTTGCCGCTTCACCTTCTGATTTTTTCACAGCCGCACTCGCAGTTCGTTCAGCAATCTCAACACTTTGTTGTGCTTTCACGATGTCTTTTTGCATATCTGCAATGGCTGTTTCTTTTTCCATCCCTTGACGCGTTTCCTGCGCTTGTTTCTGTGTATCATAAGTCACTTTTTGCTCCTCGGCAATCTTACGATCCGTCAATGTTTTCATCAACGATTCTGGCGGAACAATGTCACCAATTAAGGTATCAACTGCATTTACATTGTACTCATCCAATACCTTTTTAATGTGTTCCTTCGCCGATTCTTGACGTTCTTTACGCGAACTAAGGAATGAAATCACATCACTGTCTTGTGCTGAGTTACGGAAATAGTTGCCAATTGTAGGTTCTAATACTTGTGATACCAGATTCACCATGTTTCCAAAACGCGCAATCACTTTTGGTGCTTCATTTGTTGGTACGTGAATGATCTGAGAAACATCCAAATTGAATGGGAAACCGTCTTTTGAACGAACGGTGATTGTTGACAAATGTTTATCCAAATTGTGCGACTCACTACGAGCAGTTGCCCAGTTCAAAACGAGATTTGTTGTTGGCACCAACTCCACTTTCATCACGTATTTATTGATCGGATATTTACCTGGACCAAACGGTTCCAACCAAACACCTTTGTACCCTTTATCTACTATGTTACCGTGTTTAAAATCAACACCTGTTAAATCATGACCATCTTGACCAACATAAGAAATAACCACACCAACATAACCAATAGGAATCTCAGTCATTGGTGTTTCTTCCACTTGCACAGCCCAAGGATTGAGGTTATAAGAACCTGCCAAAATCACTGTTGGTTGCAAACCACGATTACCTCCTTTATCCAAAAAGGCATCAAAATTCTGAAAGTTGTTGTGGTCTTCCACTACTTTACCAGCAATCTGTCCTGCCTCAATGGGCTGTCCGTCCAACGTTGTGACAATTCCCACCATACTTTCGTGGATACGCACCATATCTGTGATCGAAATCTGAAACAACATGCTATTGATCCTGTATGAACCAGCAGTGATATAGTTCGTTTGACGACCACGTTGTCCATGGTTATTCAAGAATAGTTCGGCATCTTGAAAATTATCACATTCCACCCTTCTTCCTAAGATATTTCCTGTAGGAATCTCTGTTCCATCTTTCGCCATTACCAATCCCACTTTTCCCTCTGGAATGATTAAAAACGATTCAAATGTAATTTCGTACTGCCACACCCATTTCCAGAAATACAATCCTGGCGCGAGTGTTTTAGCTTGAAAACCTGCTTCACCTAATGTTGCAATAATGCGTCCATCTGGAAGCGATTTGTTGTCTCCAAATAAGACAAACTTTTTGGTTACCAACCCAATTTTATCTTCCGGAATGATCACCATACCGAAGAGAAAACGCAGGATAAATTTGTAGAGTACTAGACAAAGTACAATCACAAAAATCCACCAATAATTCATAAAAAAATGTTCCATAATTAAAAAAAATTAAACGTGAAGGGAAACATTCTGAAAGGCGCATTTAGGGGAAAGAGGCGTTCCGATAAGCAGCAATCTGAATGATTACATTCATGAAGTAAATATATATTTCCCCCAGAATTAAAATCAAATTTTAGGATATTTTGACAATTAAAGGAGCTAAAATAGGGTCGTTTTTAATGCACTATTTTGAAGAATTGAGGAATAACCTAATTCCATAAAAAGCACACTAAAAAACAGGTCGTTTTGATTGTTTGATATGACAACTCTACCAAGCGAATGGTGTGGTCAATTTCAAAAATGAACTAATAAATGGAATCACTTCCGTTGTTTATAGCCTTCTGTTATTCGCCAAACGCCAACTCCAATAAGAATCATGGATGGTATACTTATTCCACGACCAATGGATAAAGAGATCAGTCCAATTCCACCTAATAAAACAACCAAACTATAACCTATTACCAAATTCATGGTTCCTTTTCGATGTAATTTTGATTGAAGCACTTCTATTTCTTCTGGATTGATTTCCAAATTAGTCTCCAACTTTTCCTTTATTTGGTTTTCAGTTGCTCCTTGCTCCTTCAGAGTTGTGATATAATCCATCACCATTTGTTGCTTTTCATTTCCTTGATCCAGAATACCAAATGAAGTCACTCCTCGCTCTCTCAGATCTAATCGGATATTTTCCATGGTGACACCCTCATTCAATCCTTGTTGAATATAGGCATCAATTTGATCGGGAGTATCCAGGTTGACATGCGCTTTCTCTTCGACCAAAAACTCACTCAATCGCAGTGCTTGTTCTTGTTCATTCCGATTAATTAATTCGCGTTGAAGTAGCGGAATTACTTCTTTTCTAAGAACACTTGGTTTACTTACTAATTCTAGCAATTCCAATGTAGGTGCCTCTTTGTAATACTTTTCAATTGATTCTAGGTCAAATCTCATAAAAACAAAAGTAAGTTTATTTCAATAAATGAATTTGATTTTACAGTGAAAGCAGATAAATTCATAAATTTCACCACGAAAACAATGAATAGCCATGATACTACCCTTGCTACCTAAAAAATCGCTTACTATTCTCTTAGTGTACGTGTTTCAACTTGTTTGTTTTACCTCTTTAGGTCAAGAAAAAAAATCGGAGGTCGAAACAAAACAGCACTTTTCATACAAGAGAAACCATCTTTCATTTGCCATCAACGACATTGCTCGAGGTTGTTATATGGTGCATTATGAACGTGTCTTTCAAGAACGTTTTGGAGTAGAATTTGGAGCAGGACTTACATTTGATGATTGGTATGCACTTCATTATTGGGAAGGTCCGCAATATGTAAAGCGCAATAAACCCGAAGATACACGCTTTACCTATTCAATTAATTTTCGCTTGGCACCATTTCAACGGCTTTCATTTCTATATATCGCTGTTGGTTCGTGGTACCGTAAATTTTATAGTGCCGATAAAGAAGCGTTTTTTGACTACAACGGTTTTTGGATCGGTACGCAACGGATAGAATTGAATCATAAACTAATGATTGGCAATTTTTTCACTCTAGGCCGGCATTTTATGTTGGATTATTATGCAGGTCTTGGAATACAGCAAAGCACTAACAAAAGAGGGTATGCATTATATATTCCACAACAAAACTATTACGATATCAAGTTAGTTACGACGTATGAAAAAACGATACAACCCCAATTATACCTTGGATTAAGGATTGGAATGAGTTTTTGAACGGTCACTTATTTATAAATCTCAGTTTGACTTTAAATTGAGATTCAGCATTCAGTTTATACCAAACCGAATTGCGTGAAATGATGCGTATGGTGCTTTTGAGATAAACGCAACCATTGTTCAAAATTCAATGGGCCATAATAAGGATGAACCGCTGTTCTGCCTTCATTACTTTCAAATAACTCTTCGAAAAACAACCATTCTTCAACGAATTCATCCACAGCCAATTCCAATTCTTCATTACGTAATTGTTCATTCATGGCAACTGTAGCAAAAGGCACAGCAATATTTTGAGCCATCGGTTTATCTGAAGCCAAAAACTCTTGCATCCGTTCAATTTTCTCTTCTGGAATTTCCAATGGTTGTTCATTCTTACCCGTTGCAATGCGCAAGGTGTCTGTTAAATGTTCAACCATACGTTGTGCACTCATTTGTCCCCATTTTGGTTGAGTCTCTGGCGTTAAACGATTGAGGTGTGTAAGCAGTGTTTCTAAGTCTGATTCTATAAACATTGTTCTAATTTTAGTTGAATGAAGTTGTCCTATTGTATAATTTGCTAGTGCAAGTCTGGTTTTGTCAATGAATGATGCACTAAATATGCTTTCCCAGCTAGCACATACAAGCTTTTAGGGATGATTTGAATATTGATTTCTTTGCGCACATCCATGGGTTCTCCATCGTAATGAGCAAGTGGTGTTTCAAGTGTGATGCGTGCTTTTTCGAATGAAACAATACGAATGTGTTTCGAACCTTCAATTTTTTTGAAAAAGAAACGAGCAAGAATTCCCAATGTTTTCCAGAAAGCAAATTTAGAAAGCAATACAAATTCCATTTTTCCATCCAATACATTTGATTTGGGAGAAATACAAAATCCATTTCCAAACTCGGATGAATTAGCGATGGAACACAACAAGTATTTCCCTTTAATCGTTTCGTTTTCCAACTCAATTTTCATTTTGGGCGGATTGTAAGAAAAATATTCTTCGTAAACCAATTGTGTGTAGCCCCAAAAACCGCGAATGTGGTATTCATCAAATCGTTTGGCAATAAATGCATCAAATCCAAACCCACCAACTCCTAGAAAAGGTTTATCGTTGGCCAATCCAGTATCCATGATCAAGCTGTTCAATTCATTGATATTTTGAATAGCCAATGGCGTTTTGAGCGGAATTTTTAAATGGCGGGCTAATCCGTTTCCTGATCCAGTAGGAATAATTGCTAAATGACATTTTGTGCCAACCAATGCAGTTCCTACTTCATGTACCGATCCGTCGCCTCCAACAGCGCAAACGATGTCAATTCCTTCTCGAGCAGATTCTTCAGCGATTGATTTTGCGTGTTTTTTGTATTGCGTGATCACAATATCATAATCAAAGAGCGTATGATCCAAGTGTTCTTCAATCATTTGAGGAACTTTGGCCTTTTTTACGCCACCGGAAATCGGATTGATGATGAACCGGATCCTTTTTTTCATTTTACACGCGTTTTGTTTTGAATCAAATCACGATTGTAACGCTGAATGAGAGCCCGCAAGTTTCGTACCATCTCTTTGCCTAAAGTGCTTTTCAATGGAAGAGCTTGTTCAGCAGATTTTCGTTTTCCTGTAAACCGAATAATACTGCGTGGTTTATCATTGGAATAAGATAACATGTACTCTCCTTGGAAATAGTAGTAAGTACCTTCCAAATACGTAACAGCTTCTCGTTTGTTTTTCGAGAAAAAGGATTGCCCAATGGAATAATACTGTTGTTTGATGTTCAGTAAATCAAACAGGGTTGGCATAATATCAATTTGCTGGAAAATAGCTTTTTCACGTTTCTGAGGCAATTTCCCTTTTTGTGGATGGAAAAACAGAATCGGAATGCGATACATCTGCTTGCGTTTGCTATAAAAAGGGCTACTTGTGGAAGGTGTATGATCAGCAACCAATACAAACAAGGTATTGTTATAGTAAGGTTCTTTTTTTGCCTGTTCGAAAAACTTTCTCAAACTCACATCACCGTAATTAATAGAACGACAGATTGGGTATTTTCCGGTTTTCAGTTTTCCTTTCCAATGAGGCGGAACATAATAAGGATGATGAGAAGATAAGGTAAAGAGCGTTGCAAAGAAGGGTGCTTTTTGTTTACTCAATTGTTTCGCCGTCCACGGATTAAAGTATTCATCCAAAATCCCCCATGTTCTATCAGAATGCTTGTCGTTGTTGTATTCAAGTCTGCCGAAGTATTGATCAAAACCAGCTTGTTTGGCAAAACTATTGAAGCGCATAGAACCGTTTGTAGCTCCATGATAAAACGCTGTTGAATAACCGTTGTCTTTTAAAATACCTGGCAATGTTTGAATTCCATTGTTGGCGTAAGGTGATGAAATATAGGGATTGTCCATCAACGAAGGAATGGAAGCCGTAATCGCTGGAACTGCTTCAATTGATTTTTTCCCGTTAGAAAATCCGTATTCGAACGTCCAGGATTCAGTGATGAGTGAATCAAGAAAGGGCGTGAAACTTGTTGTATCATTGAAGGCTCCAACCCATTCGTTACCAAAACTCTCCAGCATGATCACCACTACATTGGTATTATTGGGCAATATATTTTGTGGCTGACTTGTATGAATTGGATTGAATAATTGTTGTTCAATTTTTTCACTGAAATATTCTTTTTGTACCAAATCATCTTTTCCATACGATTTTATGATGGTAAAGGCTGAATTGAGCACCAAGGCTGTGTTTTGTGGTTCTGTGTAAAGTGTTGCGTCAATAATATTGATTGGTTTCAGTGATGCGCCGCCACGACCTAGAAAAATAGTAATTGGCAGAATCAGGACAAACAGGATGGCTTCTTTTTTCCATGAAGGAATATAGGTTGTTCCTCTAAATCGTTTTGGATCCGTTTTTCGGTACAACCATTCAATTGCACCCCCTAGAATAATAAAGCAAACAATGAGAAACCAGAAGTCTTTGATGAAAGTTGTGAGTAATTGTCCCACATCATTTCCAGCAGATACAAGCGCAAATAAATCCGCAGTTGAGCGTTTTTGGGTGAAATTGAAGTACTCGGCATCAATTAAATTCAACGCAATTGCTCCTAGAAAGGGTACCAAGAATGCGATTTTTTGTACCAGCTTGTACCACCTGTTTTCACGAAATCGAAAGGGTAAAATGGCCAATGAAATGAACGGTAAAAAAATCAAGGCCACTGTTACAATATCAAACCAGACTCCTGAAAACCAATCAACTACAGTAACATTGCTGAATGAACCACTGTTATTGAAATAGAAGATGATCCGTGTAATTGTGAGTGCCAACAAAACTGCTAGCAAGCGTACAGATAACGCTTTAATATACGGGGGAAAATATGAGCGCCATTTTTGGAACATGATACAAAAATAAACATCATTTTCAGCTTTTGGACAGCAAAATTCAGTTATCCTTGCTTTCGTATGACAAACCGTATTTTTTATCTACTTTCTTTTATCTTTATGCACATTCAATTTGATTTACAATGAAGTGTTTATTAGGTCTTTTTTTAGCAATTTCAATAAGTGTTTCGGCACAGGATCCTTTAGCTTATAAGTGGTTTTCCGCAACGGGTAAAAAGTCTTCTTTTGAGCAATTGGTTCAAGCAACAGCGAAAGCAGATATTGTGTTTTTTGGTGAATTACACGACGATCCAATTGCGCATTGGATGCAATTATTGTTAGCACAACGCATGCAACAGTCAACTACGGGGAATTTTATTCTTGGAGCAGAAATGTTTGAGCGACATCAGCAACTAGCAATCAATCACTATTTATCAGGTGAATGGACAGAAGAAATGCTCATGGATTCCAGTAAAATGTGGTCAAATTTCGAAACCGATTACCTTCCATTGTTGCGTTATGCGAAGGAAATGAAAATTCCATACGTTGCTTCTAATATTACACGGAAGTATGCAACGATGGTTTTTAAAAAAGGATTGGTTTCGCTTGATTCTTTACCAACAGAAGAAAAATCATTGATGTGCCCGCTTCCATTCCCGATGGACACAACCCTTTCACAATACAAGGAACTGATCAAGATGGGAATGGAAATGCATAGCAATGGGTTGAATTTTGCACTCTCACAAGCGATTAAGGATGCAACCATGGCTTTTTCAATCCTAGAATATTGGCAAGCTGGAAAACAGTTCTTGCATTTGAATGGATCATACCACAGTGATTTTCATCAAAGCATTGTTTGGTATTTATTGCAAAAAAATCCTGATTTGAAAATTGTTACTATTTCCACTGTTATGCAGGACAATGTAAAAAAATTGGAATCAGAATATTACAACAAAGCTGATTTCATCTTGGTTGTTCCGAATGGAATGACTAGGACAATGTGATAACACAATAAACATTTTACCCTCCTGTGGATACGCGATTAATCGCGCATCCACAGGAGGGTAAAATCATAAAATCATAAAAGTATGTTAGGATTAAGAACAACCATTTATAAAGTCCCCGATTTAGAAAAAGCGAAAGCATGGTATGCAGCCTTGTTTCAAGTACAACCCTATTTTGATGAACCCTTTTATGTTGGTTTTGATATTGGAGGATTCGAATTGGGATTGCAACCAGACACACCCAGTGCAATTGGCGATAATGTGATGGTTTATTGGGGTGTTACAGATATTTCAGCTGAATATAACCGATGTTTGGAATTGGGCGCCACAAAACATGAAGAACCCAATGGTGTTGGCGGTGAAATTGAAGTGGCATCCGTGATTGATCCATGGGGAAATGTGATTGGATTGATTTGTAATCCATTTTTTGGAACAATGTAGATGCGGGAATGAATGCGTTTTATGTAGGCATGGAATGCATGATTTTAGGTCGGCACAGAATGCATGGTTTTTACGTTGGTTTGGGATGAATGATTTTACGTAGGCTCGGAATGCATTCCGAGCCTACACAAAAACATTAATCAATCAACCAAATGAATGCATTCCAGACATGTTAAACATTCGAAATTATTATTAAAAAAAAGGCCCGAGATACAATCCCGAGCCTGTTATTTCATTCAAAACGATTATTTTATATTATCAGCCTTTTCCTGTGCCTTAGCCATTACACCATCTGCTTTTTTATTAGCAGCGTCTTCTAGCTTGGTTGCTTTTTCATCCGCTTCTTTCACTAATTTTTTGCCGGCTACTTCTGCTGCTTTTTTCTTGATTGGATTATTTCCAGCTTCATCCATTAATGCTTTGGCTTGTTTATCTGCTTCAGCACGGACATCATTGGCTGCTTTTTTACCATCGGCTTTTATTTTAACAGCCTCTTTTTGGGCATTGTCCATGATTTCCTTTTTCTTCGCATTGAGGTCTTCACGAACTTCTTCCACTTTATCGTTTACAATTCCTTTAATGGAATCTTTCGCTTTGTTGATGAGTTCTTTACCTTGTTCTTTCAAATTCTCTTTGAAATTACCGGTTGCTTTCAATAAAGCATCCTTGAAATCGGTAGTGATCTTTGGTTTCAGAACTGTTCCACCGATCAATGCTTTTACAGGAATAAAATCAGGAATGCTACCTACATTCAGTTTTGGAAGCACACCATTTACTTTTGACAATCCTTGTTCTGCCAATTTGATCATTCCTGCTGGGATCATTTCTTTTGGAACATTCATCGTCATTTTGTAATCGACTGCTTGCTCAAACGAGGTTGAACCTTCTACTTGCGTATCAATTCCAGAAAGCTTCACATTAAACGGAGTAACGAATACTTTTCCATCTCTGAATTTGAATTTTGCTTTCAAATCCTTGATTGTTTGGTTGGCAAGTTTGCTGATTTTCAATTCCTCACTCAACTTTGTTAATGGTTCGAATCCTGAAACGGTTACCATATTTGTGAACAAATCACCACCACCTGTCAACGAAGAATAGATTGGCTCAAGACTTTTTGTTAATGAAGATTTCATTTCCAAATTCGAACTGATTTTCCCTTTTGTATACTTTGCGATGGGAGCCAATTTATCGATCGACACAAAATTATTGGCTAGACTTTGAATATCGATATCTTGAAGGTTGTAGCCAAAATCAATTCCTGGTTTGTTGTGATCCTTGGTATTGTAACTTCCTTTTAACCCAACTGTTCCGCCCATTGTGCGCATCGTCATGTTGTTCATTGAAGCTACTTCTTCTTTCATGTTGACATTTCCTTTAATATCGTCCACATCAATTCCGTTGTAACGCACCTTTTTGAGGTTTGTGTTTAAGTTGAAGTCAACATTTTCTGGAATCAAAACTGGTTCTGCTTCTTCCGATGAAGCAGCCACTGGAGCTTCTGACCCTGCTGCAGGTGCGCTCGTTGCCGATAC